>DGGS01000051.1 GCA_002392325.1 Bacteroidales bacterium UBA3868 | reverse complement strand
TAAAAGTTTTCATGTATCGCGATAAAAAATCCGGCTCCTCCAAAAGAAAAAAATAATCACGCCAGCAGCGTTTTTTGATGATAAAAAATAAATACCTTTGTATCACAGATATTTATTCAAGATGAAAGCACTGAAGATTGAAAACATGTCATGGTGGCTCAGCATACTGCTCATACTGGCAGGCACGCTGTTATTTCTTATTGTATATGCCCTGATGCAGGGTTTATCCTCCGTTTTCAGCAATGACATAGTAGCGGTTATTGCCGGTTTTGCGCTCGGAGGAGTAACACTCGCGCTGTACGCACTATACATACGCCTGACGGAAAATGGGTGGACATCCACACTGGGCCTCCGCCAGTTTCCCCTCAAAATCACGACAGGCATATTGACAGGGGCCGTCTTTTTTGTAATAGTAACAGGAGTGATGGCTCTCGGAGGATGGTACAGGATAGGTTCAGCAGCTTTCAGCAGCGCTTTTTACACCCAACTCTCATTCTTCTTCCTCGTAGCATGTGGCGAGGAAGTCATCTTCAGGGGCATCGTCTTCCGCTATATAGACAAACGGTGGAACACCCTCTGGGCACTGGCTGTATCCGCCTTGCTGTTTGGCGTACTGCATATCTTCAATGAGGAAGCCACAATATGGAGCGTGGCAGCTATCGCCATAGAGGCGGGACTGATGCTCGGCATGGCTTACAAAGTCAGTGGCACGCTGTGGCTGCCCATCGGCATACACTGGGCGTGGAACGTGCTGGAGGGCCCCGTACTGGGATTTGCCGTTTCAGGCACCAACGATTCGAGCATCATCAAGCCCGTTATCACGGGACCGGAAATCATAACGGGAGGCACTTTCGGTGCCGAAGCCTCCGTCTTTGCCATCATCGTGGGCGTAATGATAACCGCATGTATGTGGTATCTCTGGATCATTAAAACACGCTGACCAGAACAGCCGGACCCGTAGAGAATTGTCAAAGAACCTGTCAGCATCTTATCCGATTGGACCGTTATGGTTTGGTCACCTTGCGCATATTTTGTAATTTTGCACCAAAATATCAAAACAATGGCAGAAGCATCCTCTCTTTTAGAAAAGCTTGACAGCCTGCATTCCCGCTTCACCGAAGTGGGTACCCTGATTGCCGACCCCAACGTCATCAGCAATCAAGAACGCTATGTCAAACTGACCAAGGAATACAAAGACCTGGAAAAACTCATGGCGGTGCGCAAGACCTACAAGAACCTGCTGGACAGTTATCAGGAAAGCAAACAAATCCTCCTCAACGAAGACGACGCAGAGCTCAAGGAGATGGCAAGAGAAGAAATCAGCCATTGCGAGAGCCAGATTCCGAAGATAGAAGACGAAATCAAAATGCTCCTGATACCCAAAGACCCGGAGGATGACAAAAACGCCATTCTGGAAATACGAAGCGGAACGGGCGGCGACGAGGCGGCACTGTTCGCCGGAGACCTCTTCCGCATGTACAGCAAATACATAGAGTCGAAGGGATGGAACATGCAGATTTCCAGTTACACACCGGGAGCCGTGGGCGGATATAAAGAAATCATCTGTTCGGTATCGGGTGACGGTGTCTACGGCGTGCTGAAATACGAAAGTGGCGTACACCGCGTGCAGAGAGTGCCGGCGACAGAGACACAGGGACGCCTGCACACCTCAGCCGCAACAGTAGCTATACTGCCGGAAGCAGCGCCTTTTGAAGTCAACATTAATGAAGGGGAAATCAAATGGGACACATTCCGCAGTTCGGGAGCCGGCGGACAAAATGTGAACAAAGTGGAGAGCGGCGTCAGACTGAGGTACAACTGGAAGAATCCTAACACCGGAGAAACGGAAGAAATCCTCATAGAATGTACCGAAACGCGCGACCAACCTAAGAATAAAGAACGCGCGCTCGCCCGCCTGCGCACATTCATATATGATAAAGAACATCAGAAATATGTTGACGACATCGCCAACAAGCGCAAGTCGCTCGTCTCCACAGGAGACCGTAGTGCCAAGATACGCACATACAACTATCCGCAAGGCAGAGTGACAGACCACCGCATCAACTACACCATGTACAACCTCGCCAACTTCATGAACGGCGACATTGAGGAGGTGCTCCAAGCCCTGCAGGTGGCCGAAAACGCCGAACGATTGAAAGAGGATATCGTCTAAACGTACAGCAATTTTCCTTCCACATTCTCATATCCCATATTGCGCAGTAATGCGCAATATTCGTCTATTTGCTTTTGGTATTGCTCGTGCGGATTACCAGTTTTGTAGTCTATCACCACTACCCTGTCATCGAAAAAGACCACTCGGTCGGGACGGTGCTCTTTCCCGTTCGCATCCAAAATTGTCACTTCATTCGACACACGCACACCTTGGGCGAAGCACGGGCGCAGTTCCGCATCCGCCATGACATGGGCAAAAACCTCACGTAAACGAGGCTTCTTAGTTTCATCCACATCCGCAACACATTGTTCCACAGCATCTTCTGTTTGCGGAAAATCGGACAGCCGAGATAAGAAATCGTGGACAAAAGTTCCTTCGGCGCGCGGATCGTCCGCCGAAATTTCCGGTTCGTACACCATCTCTATCTGCCCGAACTCAAAATCCGACTTCACCATTTCAGGCGTAACGGCCGGATTCTGGTCCGCATCCGAATTCTTCTTTTGGGGTTTCTTCCAATCCAAGTCACCAAGATAAAAATACCGATCGTCTTCCTCGTCATGCTCGATACTCAAAAAGGGCTTATATTTTTGAGGATCAATATCTTGAGAATCGTCCCTTTTAAGCGTGCAAAAAGATTTAAGATTATCGCCATACGCGTTTTTTGTCTCTTTCTGGGCGGAAATGTACAGCATGTCACGCGCACGGGTCTGTGCCACATACAACACATTCAACTCATCCATGTTGGCGCCAAGTCGTTCTTCCACAAATTTCGCTTCATACGATGAGCCAATGCTGTTCTTATCACTCAACTCCACATAAGCCACCTTCCTGTCATCCACTTTGTCCCAAACTGGAATAGGTTTCTCTCTCGGACTGGTATTTGGCAAAATCACCACGGGATATTGCAATCCTTTGGAGGCATGTATCGTGCTGATATTGATGGCGTTTTGACCAGGGGGCAAGGTCAGGGAAGGCAATTTGTCGTTATCCACCTGCTGCCACCACCACATCAGGAATTTGGAAATCTCACCGTTGTAGTTCTGCAAATACTGCCACACATAACTCTCAAACTCAACCAAGAACGGACTTTGCAGATTCTGCATGCCATAATAGAGAATGATGTCTTTCACCAGCAGGAAAAGCGGTTCGGCAAGCCATTTCTCGCGAGGAATGGGCTTCTGGAACCTCTCTGCCAGGAGTTTTTCGAAAAATCCGGCCTCTTTTATTTTAGGGACATAGTTGGCAAAAATGTCATGTTCATGCTGCAATTGTGCGACATGATACAGGATTGTGCTTTTGGACACGGAATCGTCGGGGTGCAACAGATACTGGAGCGTGTAAATGATGAGATTCACATCCACCGAAGCACCCAAACTGAGCGATTTTTTTGTAACCACATTCCATCCCATTCGCAACATAGTGTCTGCCAATCGTTTGCACACCTTATGGTCACGACAGAGAATGGCAATGTCACGGTCAGCGTAGCCGCGCGCGCGGGCATCTTCCACGGCACACAACACATCCATATCCTGTACTTTAATGGCATCATCATTCAACACCTGATCCAAAAAGTCTTTGTCTAACGGACGATTTAAGCGCTTATATTCCTTTTTATCTTTAGATGTGAATGTGAACACCTGCACCAATCCCAGTTTCTGGAAGAACACCTGCTGTTTCAACCCCTCCGCATAGTACTTGTCCAAACCCAACTCCTTGGAATAATAATCAAAGAACTCATTATTGAATTCCACCACCGACTTCATCGAGCGATAATTGGTGTCTAACGGAACCTGCTCATAATGGTCCTTGTCTATCACACGCAAATCCGAATCTTGTTGTAAACGATTGTAATCCAAAAGCTTATAAAACAAATCCGCATCTCCGTTGCGGAAACGGTAAATAGCTTGCTTCACATCCCCGAAGAGGGAAACCTGGCGGTCGGATTGGGAGAGGGCGTTATTGATAATGATGGGTTTGAGGTCATCCCACTGCATTTTGGAGGTGTCCTGAAACTCATCGATAAAGAAATTCTCAAACTTGATGCGGTCGAAGAGCGTCTCAAACCCGCGTTGTTGGATCGTCTTGTAAATCAGCGTATTGGATTCTCCAAGAATAAACACATTATTTTGGCGTTTGATTTCTTCCATCTTCAGCTTCAAATCATTCAGCATCAACAATTTGTCCGCATTTTTATTCCGGATTTCGCTGTCAAGGTACTGTCCGCGCCATTTATTCTGCACATCGACCATCCGTTTGAAACAATCTTCAATATGAGGCAGGCACTCGTCAATCCGCGCCTGTTCGTCATCTGTAAAGCTACCCTTTTTGAAAAGTTTGCCCTTTGCTCCTCTGAAATCTTCAAAACACTTCACATAATTGCCAATCGGATCCTCTTGGACTTTAGTAAACCACTTGTTCAAGCTGTTTTTTTGAAAATTGAGGTCTAGTTTTTTCATCCAGACATCCCCCTCTTGCGTAATCGTTTTCAATTTATTTTTGAGAATATCGGGAATGGTTTTTATGTTTTTCCTGAGATTTTGAATATACTTCCGCATCTCTTCTTCGTCGGAACTGGCCAGAATTTCAAGATAATCGAGATTTTTCTCCGCATTATCGTAAAGGATTTCCAGCGTGGTTTTCAGAACCCGGTCCACATCCATTCTGCCGGTATCCTCCATCGCATTGTCTAACAAGAAGATAACACGGCGCGCCAAATCCGATTCAGCGGACAGTTCGTTCAAAAGTTGGTCGATGGCCTGGAGATAAAACTCATCCATGTCAATCTGCACGGCATAATTGAGATTGAGGTCCAGGGTAAGGGCCGACGAGCGTATCACACGCTGGAAGAAGCTGTCGATAGTGGATATCGTGAAGCGCGCATAATCGAAAATGATACGCCGGAGCAGTTCTTTGGATTCAACCGCCAAGAATTGTTCCATCACATCCTCCTCCAACTCCGGATTCTCACCGAAAAGTTTTTTCACCACCATGTCATAGATGGCTTTTGTGCCATCATCAAACGAACTTTTTTTCTTGAAGGCCATAATGTGCAGTGTTTGCACAATACGGCTCTTCATCTCGCTACTGGCGTTATTGGTAAAGGTAATGGCAAGGATTTTCTGGTATAAATCCAACTGGTGTTCGTCAATATGTTGGCTGATATGGCGTTTGTCGAAATGGAAGCAGAGAGACAGATAATCGGCGACAAGGTTGGTGGTTTTGCCGGAGCCGGCGGAAGCGGAATAGGTGGTAAACATATAAAAATTAAAAATTCAAGGTTCAGAAATCGAAGTGCAAAGTTACAAAAAAACACCGAAGAATGCGTCATATTGCGTATCTTTGCAGCCCTAAAAAACACATTATGCTAAAAATTGAAAACCTGCATGTTTCCATTAAAGGAAGAGAGATATTAAAAGGTGTGAATCTGGAAGTTAACGCCGGGGAGGTGCACGCCATCATGGGGCCTAACGGCACCGGAAAGAGCACCTTGGCCTCGGTCATTGCCGGCAAGGACGGCTACGATGTCACCGAAGGTAACATTATCTACAAGGGCAAAAACCTGATGGATTTGAGCATTGAGGACCGCGCGCGCGAGGGCATTTTCATCGGATTCCAATATCCCGTGGAGATTCCGGGCGTGAGCATCGCCAACTTCATGCGCACCGCACTGAACGAGATACGCCAATACCGTGGTCTTGACCCGCTGAACGGCGCACAGTTCCTCAAACTGATGAACGAGAAAAAGAAGGTGGTGGAACTGACCGAAAAACTCAGCAACCGCTCCGTGAACGAAGGGTTCTCCGGCGGCGAGAAGAAACGCAACGAGATCTTCCAAATGGCCATGCTCGAACCCACCCTGTCCATTCTGGACGAGACGGACTCCGGCCTGGACATTGACGCCCTGCGTATTGTGGCCAACGGTGTGAACCAACTCAAGAGCCCCGACAACGCCACCATCGTCATCACCCACTACCAACGCCTGCTCGACTACATTGTGCCCGATGTGGTGCATGTGCTGTTTGACGGTAAAATCGTGAAAACCGGTCCGAAGGAACTGGCACTGGAACTCGAAAAGCGGGGGTATGACTGGATTAAAGAAGAGTACGAACAACGAAAACTCAGCTAAATGAAGCCCTTTGACGAATATTCCAAACAGTTGAAGAACTATACGCTGCAACAGCAGCCGGATCCATATCTGCCTGTAGAAGAATATTTTACCTGCCAGGTAGCCAATATGGGCTCCGTCATGCTGCCGTTGCTCAATGGTTGGTATGTGCACAAGGATTCCCATCTCACTCGCTATGAAAACGGTGTAGTGGCCGGAAGTCTGAAAGCCGCCATTCAGGAGTGTCCCGAACTGGTGGACGCCCATCTCAACCAACTTGCCGCCGAAGACAAGGACGACCTGACTGCCTCCAACGAGACGCAATACACCGACGGCATTTTCATCTATGTGCCTGACAATGTAAAAGTTCCACAACCCTTCCAAATCGTTTCCCTGGTAAACTCCCGCGAGGACCTGCTGGTGCAAACCCGCAACATCATCCATGTGGGCAGGAATGCGGAACTCTCGCTTATCCAATGCGACGACTCCTCCAAATACGGCAAGACATTCCTGAACATTTTCACGGGAATCTTCCTGGAGGAAAACGCCCGATTGCACTATTACAAAACCGAGAATAAGGAAGCGGAATCCCTGCTTTTCCACCACATCAATGTCTATCAGAAACGGTATTCCTTCTTCCTCTCCAACGCCATCACCTTCAATGCGGGTTATGTCTGTAACAACATCCACGTGAACCTCAACGAACCCTTTGCGGAAGCGCAACTGTACGGTCTTTATCTGGTTGACAAAACGCAACATTGCGACAACCGCATCAAAGTGCTGCACAACTGCCCCGACTGCAAGAGTTTCCAACTGTACAAGGGCATTATGGACGATGATGCGGAGGCCAGTTTCCATGGTCATGTGGTGGTGCAGCCCGACGCACAGCGCACTAACGCTTTCCAGACCAACCGTAACATCCTGCTCACCGACAAGGCGAAAATCAACACGCAACCGTTCCTGGAAATCTATGCTGACGATGTGCAGTGCAGCCATGGCGCCACGGTCGGGCAGCTGGACGACGAAGCATTGTACTACCTCCGCACACGCGGTATCGGAGAACGCAGCGCGCGCAAACTGCTCATGTTCGCCTTCGCCAACGAAATCTGCCAACATGTGGACATCCAGGCGCTGAAAGACCGTCTCAGCGACATGGTGCAACGCCGCTTGGACGGCGAACTCACCATCTGCGACCAATGCATGATGCATAACGCGGACAATGGGCATCTCATCTTCCCCATAGATCCCACAAAACTGTAAACCAGCATTTTACAATGAAAATAAAGCTGATTTGGATCGGGAAAACGGACGGTGATGTCTTTGATACCGCCATTCAGCAATATACGCAGAAAATCAAATTTTACACGGTATATGAGCCCGTGGCCATTCCGTATTTGAAAAACACCAAGTCGCTTTCACAAGAGGAACAGAAAAAGAAAGAAGGGGAACTCATCCTGAAAAAAATAGAAACGGGCGATTATGTGGTTTTGTTGGATGAGCGCGGCAAAGAATTCACCTCCAAAAAATTTGCGCAATTCATTCAGCAGCAAGCCAATAGTGGAGCCAAGTCGGTGGTGTTCATCATCGGTGGCGCCTACGGTTTCTCGGATGCGGTTTATGCGCGCGGCAATGCCCAGATGGCGTTGTCGCAGCTCACCTTTCCGCACATCATGACTCGACTGATCTTTGCCGAGCAATTGTATCGGGCGTTCACGATTTTGCATAATGAGCCATATCACCATTGAATGATTATAGATTATAGATTAGCGATTATAGATAGTAGGTATCGATAATCAATAATAGCTAAACGATAATTGATTAAGAATTAGAATATGAATTATCCTGATATCCGGCACAGATTGCATGAATTGGCGGAGCCCTCCGGAGCGGAGGTCTTCACGCAACAGTTTATTATAAACACACTTAGCGGGTTTGAACCCACACATATCCATGTTTTCCAGAACTCGCTGAATTTGTTGGCGGTCTATGACTTTGGTCCTGGCGGCAGCACCATCCTGATTCGGGGCGACTTTGACGCGGTGCGCGTGCCGGAGACTTTGGACCTGCCGTACGCCTCGCGCACGCCGGGCGTATCGCACAAGTGCGGGCACGACGGGCATACCACCATTTTGTTGGGGTTGGCCGAGCAGTTGCACCTCCATCCGCTGCCAAAAGGGCGCGTTTTGCTCTTCTTTCAGGCGGCGGAGGAAACGGGCGAGGGTGCCGGAAAACTGCTGGAGACGGGCATTCTTGAAAAATACCGTCCGAGCAAGGTCTATGCGCTGCACAACATTCCGGGCGCGCCGTTGGGCGCCGTGGTTTGCAAAGAAGGCAGTTTCACCTGCTCGGTTATCAGTTGCGACATCGAGCTGCACGGGCGCACCGCGCATGCGGCAGAGCCGTTAAAGGCGGTTAGTCCCTACCCTGCCGCCAAGGCCATCGCCGACCGGTTGTTGGCCATGAACCGCTACGATATGGGGCAGGATGATTTCCGCCTGCTCACGCTAGTGGAGTTCCGCATTGGCGAGCCGGCCTACGGCGTGGCCGCCGGGCATGGCGTGCTGCGGTTCACGATTCGTGCCAAGGACGACGAGCTGCTGCAACAAACCCGCGCCGAAGTGGAGCGCATTGCGGAGGAGGAGACGCGGACCGCCGAAGGACTGAGCAGCGACATCGCATGGAAAGAGTATTTTGCCGCCTCAAACAACCACAAAGACGCTGTCAACAGCATCAAAACCGCCGCCGAAACGTGCCAGTTGGAATACATGGAAAAAGAGGTTCCCTTCTCATGGGGCGAGGACTTCGGCCTGTTGACACAGCATTACGATGGTGCACTCTTCGGTTTAGGCTCAGGAGAAGACCAACCGCCCTTGCATCATCAGTTGTTTGATTTTCCGGATGAACTGGTGCCTGTGGGGGTGAAGCTTTTCAAAACATTATTGGAAAGGGGGGAATAACAAAAAAGAGCATCAATGATGCTCTTTTTTCATTTGGCGGACCGGACGAGACTCGAACTCGCGACCCCATGCGTGACAGGCATGTATTCTAACCAAACTGAACTACCGATCCGTTTGTTTTTTCAACGCCGCAAAAATACACTTTTTTTCAATTATATGATATTTTTGCGAATATTTTTTTTGTTTTATATATTGTTGATTACAAATATATTACAACAAAGTGTCGATTTTTATCATCTTTGTTTTATTCTCAAACAGGCAAAAAAGCGAAGCATTTTCCATTTGATCCACCAAATTCGCCTATTTCACCCTTTACCCTTCACCTTTTACATTTCACCAACTTCACCCCATGTACCCATTTTACCTCTTTAACCATTCATCAGAATCTCCAAGTTAAACCAAAATAGTAGAGGAATGGGAGCTGATAAATGACCTCATTGGAAATTCTGTTCACATAGAACACATTTCTATAGTTATAAATATTGGAGAAGGAGATGCTCAACTCAAGAGAATTGCGCTCGCCCAAATGGAATTTCTTTTTGGCGCCGATATCCAATCTGTGGTAATGGGGCAACCGGGCCTGGTTAAGACCGGCCAACAGGAAATAGATGTCTTCGTTATTGGATACATAGTCATCGTTGATGGTAGTCGGCACATAGTGCGGATAATAGGCCTGTGTTTGGGTGAACGGGAATCCTGTACCGAAATTCCAGCGGGCGTCCACCTGCCAAGAGCGGCGTTTGCCGAAGGAATAAGACACCAACAAGTTGACATTGTGTCTTCTGTCAAAGTGCGGGTTATAAGACACCACACCATCCGTACGCTTCACCCAACCAAGAGAGTACACTAACCAGACATAGAAACCCTTGTCGTCATATTTCACCGTAATATCCCCACCATAAGCGCGTCCTTTTTCCCAGATAAACTCATTATCGGTATCGAACATCTTGTAACGGTTGGCGGAAATCAGCTGTGAGAAATTCTTGAAATAGCCCTCCACATTGATGCTGATCTGACTGATGGGGTCGTACTCCAATCCCGCAATGATATGTTGCGCTTTCTGCAGTCTCCCCTTAATGGTATCCGTACCGTTAATCATGGTAGCAGGAAGCAGGCCGCTGCTTACCGGAGAGGACATGAATCCATTAAAAAGACTCACCACATCCTGGTCAGAAGTCACCGCAATCAGGTTTTGGGAATAGAGTCCGCCTGCCAATTTGAATCGCAGATTACGGAGGATATTATATTTCAGTGCCAAACGGGGTTCCGGGGAGGCCTCGCCCACGGCATAATAATACTGCAGGCGGAAACTGGGTTCCAACAACAATTTATTACGGAAATTGTACTTGAACTTCGCAAAGAAGGAGATATCCGTGGTATGGTCTTCAATATCCACGGGCGAACCGAAATTCGTGTAATAGGAATAAGCCGTATTAAAGCCCACCGTTTCCACGCCCACATTCAACACGCTTTTTCCAAGATAATAATTGAAGGCAAGATTGAATGTGAAGCCATCCATCGTGCTGGTTTTGGGTTTAAACAACTCTTTCTCGTCTAATGTGCAAATATATTTGGAATATGCCAAAGCGCCCTCAATGGTGATGGGCACATCACCCGGCACAATCAGGAAGTTGGTACCGAGTCCCCAGTTGTTCCATTTGTATGTGGCAATAGAACTGTAATTCACCATGTCGTTGAAATCAAAGCCAAACACATTCCATTTGGTGCCGTTGCGTGTGGAGAGGGTGAGTTTGCCATAAAGGTCCCAAAAACTGTAGGGCAGGCCTTCTTTCCCCACATAGGGGTAAAACAACTTGGAGGCCGGTTCAAGATAGGATCCTTTGCCGGACAGAATGAAACTCAGAGCCGTTTTACGGTCGTCCTTCAGTTTGACCAGCGGGCCTTCCAGCAGCAGTTGGGTTTGGATATTGCTGACATCAACCTTTCCGGAAATACGCTTTTTGTTGCCGTCACGGGTTTTGATATCCATCACGGACGAGACCCTGCCACCGAATTCCGCGCCAAAGCCGCCGGTATAGACATCGGCACTGCTCATAATATCCATGTCGAACACGGAAAAGATGCCCACGGAGTGGAACGGGTTATACAGCAGCACGCCGTCCAGTAACAGCATATTCTGCACGGGTGTACCGCCGCGCACATAGAGCTGGCCGCCTTGGTCACCCGTAGAAATCACGCCAGGAAGCACTTGGAGGTACTGGGCAAAGTCGGGTTGTCCGCCGATGGAGGGCATTTTGCTCATATCCTTGGGCGTTACGCTTATCACGGAAGTTCTCGTTTCCTGCTCCTTGCGCTGCCCTTCGCCCTGAATCTGCACCGCATCCAATGTGGTGGAAACCGGCACTAAAGAATAGCGTTTTGTGATTACGGCATCCTTGTCCACGACGATAGAGTCAATAATGTCGTTGTATCCCAAGAAGGAGACTTTTACGGCATATTTCCCTTTCGGAATCTTATTGATGACAAAGGCGCCTTTGGCGTCAGAGAGCGCACCGAGAGAGGTTCCCATCAACTGCACAGTACAATAAGGCAAGGTTTCACCGTTTGAGTCATCGTAAGTGAAACCTTTCAACATCGTATTCTGGGCGGAAAGCGACAGCAATCCGCAAATAAAACCCAAGAGGAGTAAGAATTTCTTCATTCGCCTAAAAAATTAAGGCGCAAAGATACAAAAAAATTAAAGTGCTTGCCAACCGATGTCTTCCCGATAGAAAAGATCGGGAGCGTCGATGGTTTTCACGCCCTCATAGGCGTCTTTTTGGGCAGATTGGATATCTTTTCCCTGCCCCACAACGAACAGCACGCGGCCGCCGTTCGACACCCATTGACCGTCATTTTTAGCTGTACCCATGTGGAACACATTCTGTTTCACCTGATCGAGATTCCGGATGGGAAGACTTTTCGCATATTTTCCGGGATAGCCCTTGGCCGCGAGCACGACACCCAAGAAAGCGTCGTCATAAAATTCGGGGTTCACCTCTTTATGTTGCAGCAGGTCGAGTACGGTTTGCAGGAAGTCGCTTTTCATTTTGGGGAGCACAACTTCTGTTTCCGGGTCGCCGAAACGGGCGTTGAACTCAATCACTTTGGGGCCGTCTTGGGTCAGCATCAGGCCGCCGTAGAGCACGCCGCAGAAGGGGCATCCTTCGGAGCACAACGCTTTCGCGGTGGATTTCATAATATGTTCCACCGCCCAAGTCACTTGTTCTTTGGGAATTACGGGCACCGGAGAATAGGCGCCCATGCCGCCCGTATTGGGGCCTTTATCGCCATCGTAGGCGCGTTTGTGGTCCTGCGCTATCACCAAGGGCACCACTTGTTCACCGTTCACCAGTGTCAGCAGGGAAAATTCAGGGCCTTGCAGAAAGTCCTCCATCACCACCCGGCCTTTTCCAAAATGATTGTCCTCCAGCATATCTTTAAGCGCGGCATCCGCTTCTTCGACAGTCATGGCCACCACCACACCTTTCCCGGCGGCCAATCCGTCGTATTTGATCACAATAGGGGCTCCTTTGGCATCCAAATAGCGTTTCGCCTCCTGATAATCCTCAAAAGTGCGATAAGCGGCAGTAGGGATGTTGTATTTGTCCATCAGTTCTTTGGCAAACTGTTTGCTGCCCTCAATGCGCGCGGCGGCTTGTGTGGGGGCGAAGATGGGAAGTCCTGCCTTATGGAACTCGTCGGCGATCCCATTCATCAAGGCCGCTTCAGGACCAACGATGGTAAGATCGATGCCCTGTTCCTTGGCGAAGGTGCAAAGAGCCGCAGTATCGTTTTCGTCAATGGGGACCAGGTGCACCGGAGCACCGGTTTTCTCCGTAATCGTTAGCATTCCGGCATTGCCAGGGGCAATGTAGAGTTGAGGTTTGAGCGCAGATTGGGCAGTTTTCCAAGCAATGGCGTGTTCGCGGCCGCCACGACCGATAATCAATACTTTCATCATTCTGATTTTGTTATGACATATCCATGAAAACGATCCATCACCTCGGCCACATAGTTCACGGTATGCTTGCCGGGATAATAACCGCATTTGACAACAGGGTCCGTATAGTAATCCTTGTGTGATTTCAGCATCAGATATTCAGCCACATCCGGCCAATGCAGGTAATCACCACCATATTTCTTGCACAGTTCTTGCGCATCCAAAATATGTCCGGGACCGGAATTGTAAGAACCTGCCACAAAATAATAGATGTCTGAAGTGTCCACCTTATTGACGAATATCTTATACAGATAGGAAATATATCTTGCTCCCGCCCAAATCTGGTCCGCCACAGAAGATGTGTCGGAGATACCGTACCGTGCTCCGGTGGCAGGCATCATCTGCATGATGCCAAAACTGCCGCCCATACCAATCAATCCCGTCACAAAGTGTGACTCCTGATAGATGATGGAGGACATGAACCGCCAGTCCAAATTATAACGCGCACAGGCGGATTTCATATACTGGTCATAGGAGGAGATATTGTCGCGTCTGCTGCCAAAAGAGCGTTGGATTATATAGGATTGTGGCGACAAATATCGCTCGCACAATCTTTTATATTGCTTGGTCGTAACAAATTCCCGCAACCACTGGTTGATAATATTGTTAAGGGTGTCTTGGGCACTGTGCAACACCCAGGTGCGCGGAAAGTTCTCCCCCACCCTCGGGCCTAAGGACAGCGACCGGTAAAACGGCAGCAATGTGATGGCCTCATTATAATTGCACACGATATAGTCCACTTTTTTATCCTCCAGCATGTCAAACAGATCCTCCATTTCCACACCCTCATCCTTCTGGAGTTTCCAGTTGTGGGGATCTCCCAAAATGGAGAAATCGACAGGATGCAGATAGTTTTCCGGAGCATGCACAACATGCAGGGTGTCGGTATCCAGCTTGGTCTTTTTCCGGGTGATAAGCACCGGATAAGTGTAAGAATGCGGTTCCGACTCACAGATGTACCATGGTTGGTAATTGGACTTGTCAAAATCAAATCCAACCACATCATATTGGTCACTAAAGGATTTCAGAAAAGTTTTTTTCGGATCGGTTTCAATGTCGATAACCACCGGCCGATTAAGATCGGCACCCAGTTGACGAATCAAATCATATTGGAACCCAATAACAGATCCCTGATACACAAAGTAATCAGCGGCGTGATAGAAAATCAGGGCTTTTATCGTGTCACCGTGCCCCACGGGCTCTTTCTGCTGACGCTTCTCCATTTTCTCTATTAGAGGCAATGGTTGAATCCTATCATGTGAAAACAGGATGATAATCAGTGCAGCAACTGCGACAGCAATAAAAATATAACTAACGTGTTTGCGTTTCAAAATAATGTTTTTAGCATTATTTCATCCACTTCGTCAATTAGAAAAAAGCAGTCAGGGCAGTATATTGAGTAATGCAAATGAAAAACTAGAAGATGATAATCTTATTCAAGTAGGCTTTGGCCTGAGCAGGATTGTTGTCCGCCGGATTCTTCATATTAACCACATTATCCTCATCCACCTTCAACTCGATGGTGTCACAATAGATCCAGGAGGAAGTGCTGTCTTCATTGACCAAGGTGTCTGTCGTGAGAACCACTCTCAACAGAGCGGGATATCTCATACCTTCAAAGGAGGCAATGCCCTTTGTGATTTTACCTTGTATCTTGGCCATCGTCGTATCACAATAGTTGTACCTTGCATTTACAGAATCGTACATGAGGTATTTCGTCGTGTCAATGTAGAAATGGCCATTATCTTTATCGGAAATCAAGGAATCATTTGAGCCGTCATAGTAACATGTAATCTTGAATCCCAATGGTTTTTCCTTCTGGCATTGGACAAAGCATATCACCATGATCATAGCGGCGACTACCGGTAATAAAAATCTGAACTTTTTCATATTCATAATATTTAGAGGCGGCAAAGATAATAAAAAAATTATTGAGTGAGCATCAATGTTATCGCAATACCCGTTTCAAAATTCATATTATTGTATTGATTTTGAATATGCGGACGGTTAATAGTATGGTCATAGAAGAATTTCAAACCCACCATTTGACTGAACTGATACTCTGCGGCAACATTAATCGTCACATTTAGCAAACCTGAGGTAACCTGGCTCAAATCCTCGCCCTCAATCTTACGAAGAATGGTCATATTGTCCTTAATACCCACACCTGCGGTGAGATTCAAGTCGCTGACAAACTGACGTTTAACACCCGAGAACACGAGACCAAGTTTCAAATCTTTGAATCGGTAACCTCCCGACACGGAAAGTTCCTTGGCAGTGGTTTCCGTAATCTGGTTATTTGCGAAACTCAAAGCAATATTTCTGGATTGCTTGTATTCCACCTTCAGCAGCATGCTGTTTTTCAAGGTCATATCGAAACCGATAAGCGGACCGAACTGTTCCGAAATGGCAATTTGGTTGATTTCATATTGAGGCATAAAGTCGCCCAACGCATTACGCGCGTCGCCACCTTCCTTGTAGGACACATTGGTTGCATAACTGCCCACTTGATAAGTACAGGTGTAATTATGGATCAAAGACAAGCTCTGGAACACTTTATCCACGCCTTTGATTTTGGAGAATCCGTTATAATTGAGGCGCCAGTTAGGCAGCGGTATCTTCAAGAAAGGCGTTGAGATATCCATTTTGGTAGCGTCCTTGCCCATATAGGCCGTGAAGAATGAATTCATGAGCACATCCTGCGCCACTCCGCTATAACCATCCGGGAACCCGTTTTCTGGATTGACGGTACCATCTGTTCGGGGATCATCCGCCGCCAGGCGTTCTGCCAATTGCAAACGCACATCCTTGAAGTTGTCAAACAGCACCTCGTGGTCGGCGAAGAAAGTTTTCAAACCGCAATAAGTCATGCTAAACGCGCCATTGCGTTGCGGAGTGTAGTGGGAGATATTCCCTGCCTCATCCACATGGAAATACTCGGAGAAATTCTGGGTGAAATTACGGTTTGCGGACACATCTATCCTGAAATTCTTGAACGGTTCAATAGAGGCGCGAATGTTCAGCACTTCATTATGAGTCCGCTGATATGCGGTATTCATCAGCGAGTCAGTAGTCAGCCAATGTCCGTGCGCACCCAAGGCCTGCACATCGGGTTGTCCGCCAAACACGAACAAGAAGCCAGGCGAACTGTTGGTGAAATCGATACCAAACATATTGGGTGTTCCCATATATCCCGGCAAGGTTGTTCCATTGCCTTGGGAATAGTTGACCGACACATTCCTCACCATCATCAGGAAACGGAGCGTACCGTCAAGAATAATCTTGCCGTAATTGGGTTTCTCTTTCAATGAATCCTTTGCTGTGGTGTTTTCATCATCCTGCTCCTTACTGCCACGCTTATTGTCGTTTGCGGTCTTGGACCCTCTATTACGGTTGTTGTTCTGCTGGCTGCCCTGGTTCACTTTCTTCAGATAGGGAATCGTATTGTATAAGGTAACAAAGTTCACAGAAGCGTTACCCTGAAGCGAATTGGAGTTTTGAATCGTATTTCCGAGATAAGCGAGGGAGAGGGCGGAAGCTGTGTACTGATAATTAGAATTATAGCGCACATTAGCGGTTATCCATTTGAACAATGGGATCTTATTGATCGGAATCTGATAAGTTCCGGTGAAGGTCTGTCGGAAATCGGTGGTACGGCCACCCCGTCCGAGGCAATGCCATACAGAATCCTTCTTCACGCGTGTGTCAATCAAACCGTCCGGTTCGTCAATACGGGCAGAGGCGTCTGCGCGATATTCCAATTTCAAACTTTGGAAAATATCCCAACTCAAAGCATAGTTACGGGTCCAGTTGAACGATTTCACAAAACTCGTATCTACAATGATGTTTCCACGGCTCTTGGGACGATATTTGAACTCCTGCATGTCACGGTGCAACGATGTGCGGATCGTAACATTCTTGGGCATAGGTGTAATGTTGAAATCACGAATCAACTGGAGCCATTTTGACTTCATCCACTTAATCTTGTTGAACGGACGGAAGTTTTTCGGATTGGTACTGAAAGTATAACCGATCTCACCATGATGGATAAACTCATTATTCAGTTCCAAATCCTCGTCTCGCTGTTTGAGTTCGGAATACGAGTAAGACAAATCCAGGTTTTCAATATCCCAAGGGTGCATCTTGAGTTTTCCACCATCAAGGTTACGCTCCTTACGCACATTCATCAAGTTCACATTCTGGCGTTGCGTGAACGCATTGGTCAGATAGCGTATGGAATCGCGCTCGGCTGCCGTTTCATAGGTTGCCAAGTCATCCTTCAATTTCACATCGGGATTCAGCGGATTGTATTCCGGCTGGCTCACGCCCAGTGAGTAGTCGTAATGCAATGGTATCTTAATGTTCCACTTCTCAGGGAACAGGATCTTTCCACCATCGATATTCGTGGCGATGTCCAGATTATACTTGGTCTCCATTGAGCGTTCGGTCACCGACTGCTCAATGCTACCGAATCCAGGCGTGGAATAGGTGCCTGACACGGTCAGGTCGCCTACATCGGCCAGATTGAGTCGAGCGCGCATGGTGGCGGCAAAACCCTGCCTATCATCGAACCCGCAAAGACGGAGTTCGTTGATCCACATTTCCACCGACTTCGGCAACATGTCATCCTGGTCATTCAAGGTCTGTTTCTTCGGATTTCGGATACCTATCATAATCGTGGTGACTTCCGCCAAGTTAGGCACACCCACCACGGTCATCTTATTGTTGTTATCCAATATTCTGGAATAAGGCACCTGGTTGCCCAAGTGATTGCCCCTACGGACGGCCACATTACGTTCCTGCTTCAATGCCACTAAAGAGTCCAGATGGACAAACATGCGGTTTGCCTCCGGCCAAATGGCATTAGTGTCCTTGCCCACTGACCACGGGGTGATTTCAACCGGCATTTCATACTCATAGTAGTTTTCGGTATAGTCGGAACCCAAACGGACAAAGCAAGTCACATCGCCTTTTTTCAGATCACCGGAGCTGTACACATCCTCAGCATGTACGAACATCTGCAAGTTGTTGAACTGGCGAAGGTCATAGCTGGTGTTCTTATAAACCGCTCTGGCGTCACCATCGGGCAGTTCCACCGCTTTCATAGACAATGCCTGCTCATTAATCTGATACAAGGTAATACCGTTCAATGTTTCGCGTTCTATGCCCGGAGGGAGCACATACGGGATCGGGGTACGGTTGGCGTTCTCCTCATAGCTGACGGTTCCCACATAGAAAGAGCCCTCACCGTCGCCCTGGGTGGGCAGATAGTCACCCTCCTCCTGCAAACTGAGGTTATAGGTTCTCCAATCGCCGCGAACCAGTTCAAATGTGGCCAAACGGCACACAATCGGCTCCTCAAATTCACGCATAAAGACACGCAGGAATCGTATGGAGTTAAAACCGGAGATTCCATTCACCACCTTATCAGGATTGTGAATGGGAATACGGAACTGATACCACTTGGTCACAGGACGGGATCCATCGGGAAGTTGGTCGGGAACGGCTTCAAACACATCGTTGATGTAGTTTTCGCCCACCACCATTTTTTCCGGGGAGAGGTCAATCACATATTGATAATATTTCTCTTCCTCACTCAGCGTATTGTCGTTATTCATATCCTCAAGGTTCGGCAATTGTGTGGCCGCTGTGGGATATGACTCCGGACTTTGCGCGTCGGTCGGGGAGTTGCCTTCGGTATTGTTAAAATATTTGTAGCGCTCCACCACCTTCAAATCATTATTGTCGTAGTCTGTGCCGCGGAAATAGTGGTAGTTATCGCCTGATGGGTCATTATATGCGTTCTGGTATGCCTGGGAAGCCACTCCGAACTCGTTGGCAACCTGCTGAATGTATTTGTCATCAAAATGATCACGCTCACGGGAATCCTGCAATCCGTCAAAACCCACATCCTGGTATAAGCGTGCCTCCTCTTGTGGACTGAAAGCATTGACAATCAGCTGGGTAGTCGGCACACGACCCCAAACCGTGAATTCCACATTGTCGTCGGAACCATCTTCAGGCAAACCGTTTTCGAAAAATTTGACACCATCGCGGAGCACATCCTCGGAGATGTCACCCAAGTTGAAATAGAGTTTTCCGCCTTTATGTTCCGGATTATCGATAAACGGGTCCATCATCCAGAACTCGATATATTCATAGTTGGAAGATTCAAAATCCGTATTGTCGAATTTGCGCATGATACCGCCCCAGCGCGATTTCGGGTCCACCAGGGAACCGTCTTCGTTAAGACCTTTGGAAAAACCTTCATAACCTTTCACATCATAGTTATAAGGTCCTCTTTCTTCAGGATAGAACGCCAAGTTAAACACAGTCATCTGAGTGGAAAGGGCAGTGGTTCCGGAATTCTGCTTATAGGGGAACAATTCGGGCTCATAAACCGCACGCGCATACGGTTTGGAAAGATCTTCAGCCGTCAGATTTTTCGGTGTGGCGTTGTTGCGGTTATAGAACAGAGGGTCGATGATATACCAAGCCAAACGGGCGCGGTTGTAACCGTAAGCCAGTTTTCTGCGCGCATTGTCCGACACGCTGGTTCCTTGCGCTTCCGGGAAAATGTCGGGTTGGCCTTGCGGGGTGGAAGCCAGCACCCAATTGGACATTGTAGTGAGGTCAATGGTAGATTTGGACCCCTCGAAATCATCAATATAAGTGGTTCCTTTCTTACCGATAACCCTGGAGTGACCGGGCACGAAATGGGCAAACTCACCCTCCATGTTCAAGAATGACTGGGTAGTTGTACTGTGGAATGTCAACTTGTCAATCATCTTAGTGATAAACGGCGTTTCCGTCTTGTAGGCGAAGTTCATGCCCCACACCAGATTGTTGATGGGCTCGTCGCCATAATTGACCTTGTTCGTGACCGGTTTCTCGCGCAGATTCAACAAGGTGGCACCCACAGTGAAATCTTTGGAGAACATATAGTCGAAATTCACACCGAACATCGTCTGATGGGTGGCGGCGAAGTCGTTGTCATTTTCCACCGATATGGAGATCGGCGTGCCGGACGCCAAAATACCCTGATTGAGAATGGTCACGGTACCCATGTCATAATTTACCGTAAAGTCCACATTCTCGGTAAGGGTTATGCCGCCTGCTGTAACACGCACTGACCCTTGGGCAATATTGGTCGTGTTCAGGTGATATTCGGAACCGTAGGATGAACGGTAACTGCCTTCCAGATAATATTTGTTCTTATTGGTAATCTGCTGCGCCATGGTTTTGGTCATGGTGTACAACGAGTCAAAAGCATAAAGGGATGCCAGCTCTTGCTCATCCTCATCAAAAATCGCCCGCAAATCCTTGCCAAACGGTTCCACCGTCGGGAAGAAGATTCTGCCGTTTGAGGCGTTGATGGTACCACCCGTTGTTTGCGCGCCATCCAAAAAGTCGAAAATTCCATCCGGACTCGGATCCTGCTGCTGGTTCAACCGGTCTAAGCCCATCAATTTGATCAACGAAATGCCTTTATTCTTACCTTGTGTGAAGAAACCATTGGCAATACCGTCAGAATCACCCGTATATAACACATTCAAACGGAACTTGTCGGAGGAAACCTGGTACGCGGAAAGGTTGTACACATTCTTCATCATCAATTTCCAAAGCGGTGACTTGGTATTCAAGGTGGTGCTCTTCAACAGTTTCACCCGAATACAGTTCGGGGAAGAAACCTCGTTTGAGAACTCACCCACTTGATACACCGTGGTGTCGCCGATGACCGTATATTGGAATGCCACAGCCAGCACCTGGTCAGAACTAAGCGCAGAGTTCAGGGAAATGAAGCCCAACTTGGAGTTGAAGGTATATTCACTGGGTGACAGCAATCGGGCATTCTCCACCTTTTCGTAATTAACACCAGCTTTGAAACCCAACGATTGCAGATTGTTGCTCACGGTGGAGATGTTGCGTATCATAGAGGTGTCAACGAACATGTTCAGATTGTTTATCTGGTTGTCCGGATACTGTCCACCGCTGTACATCGGGTTATAGGAAAGAGCTTGGAACTCGGGGTCAGCCTCTCCTAAATCCGTGAATGCCACAATATTACGGTTATTGGTAGTGGCGGCACCCACAGTGGTACGCCAAACCTCGATTTTGGTAATGACGATAGGAGAACCCACCAGAGGTAGCGTACTCAAATACTCATTGTAATGGTCACGGAAGAACTGGCCCAGGAAGAAGTGCTTGTTCTCCTCATACTCGTCCGCACGGAAGTAGAACTCGTTCTCCTCAGCCCCACCGGTAATGGTCACGGTTTCTGAAGTGCTGTTCTTTTGCGAAGCCACAGCGGTAACCATCAAATTACCGAATTTCAATTGGGTTTTCACACCAAACAAACTCTGGCTTCCGGTAATCAAAGTACTGTTGAGAGGCAATGTAACATTACCAAACTCAACAAGTTGCAAAATATCATCCTCCTTGCCGGCATACTTCAACTTGATCTTGTCCATGTTGTTGTCCAAGGTCAGTTCATCCGTAGTATAGTTCAGGTTAAACTCGATCTTGTCACCGATTTTCGCAATCAGGTTCAATTGAATGTCCTCATCGAAAAGGAACGTGGGCACTTTACGGTTCTTCACCGGAAGCGAATAGTTGTCGTTTTGGACATATTTGAATCCAAATTTCAGCTCCACATTGCCGGAAGGCCGGATATCAATCGTATTGCTTCCGAAAATGCTCTCAAAGATATCACCGCCCACATGCAATTCGGGAATCAGACCGCCACCACGGCGGTTGCCGCCCGAATAACTGCTGCTGTGATTATGCCAATAGTCATTGATGCTTTTCTGCAAATCATAGTCAATATACTCATTCACATCCATATAGGCACCGGGACCAAATGGCGTATTTCCAGTCATATACTGGAAGTTGTATGTGTTGGTATTCGGATCATAATTGATCACCGTTCCAATTCCGGGCGGGTTTTGCAGGGAGAATGGACTGGTAAAAGACTGATTAAGAGGATTGTTGTCTGGTTTGGGCACCAATGGCGGATCCGTATCCGGAGGCATCAGGTTTGTTGTCGGCCAACTGTAATCATGAAGCGCCGCTGGGTGTATAGGAGCAACCGACGCGTGCGCCCACACACCAGTGAGACACAACACAACGGTCACTATAAAAGCGTATATATTGTTTTTGTTAATTGTCGTTCTCAATTGACTTTCAGTACTATAATAGTTTTAACGCTCTCTTAATGAGTTCTTCCACTGTTAAATTAATTCCTTCCGCTTTGATTATCTTATCCAACACCGATTCGGCACCGGCCTTGGGAAAACCTAAAGCAATTAAAGCAGATAACGCTTCATATTTGTTATTATTGTACGAAACTGAAATTTTTGCTGTGCCTGCCCAATCCGCTTTCTTTGCCTTGTCTTTCAACTCCACAATGACGCGCTGGGCGGTCTTCGCTCCGATGCCTTTCACAGACTGGATGGCCTTGACATCCTCTGTGGCAATGGCGTTCAACACCTCACCCACGCTCATGGAAGACAGGATCAACCTTGCGGTGTTCGGTCCGATGCCATTCACCGTGAGCAGCAATTTGAACAAATCCCGCTCCTCTTCTTCCATAAAACCATACAAAATCTGGGCATCTTCTTTTACGATAAAGTAGGTAAGAAGTTTTATCTCCTCATTTTCGTCTTTTAATTTGGAAAATGTGGCCAGGGAGATGTTGATGTAAAAGCCAACGCCACCGGCGGTTTCAATCACAACATACGCTGGATTTTTCTCTATTAATTTCCCTTTTATGTAACTGATCATAGGTTGGTTTTAAAAGGCGGCAAAGATACTAAAAAAGAACGAGGAACGGTTGGCGATTTGGACTAAAAATCCATCATCGGCAACCGATCCCCGCTCCTTGCTGATTCTATCGGGATATTATTTGTAAATCCCGTCAATCAGGTGTTTGTATTTTTCTTGAACGATAAAGCGTTTCACCTTCAACGTCGGGGTCAGAATGTTGTTCTGCTGGGTCCAGGCCTCGGGCACAATCTCGAACTTCTTGATTTGCTCGGCAGCGCCGAAGAGCGGATTGTACTTGGCAATTTCCTGGGCGAACACTCTGTTCACCTCACTGTTCTTCACCATCTCCTCATTGTTTTCGCAAGCAATATTGTTCTGGCGGCACCATGACTTCAGATATTCAAAGTCGGGAGAGATGATAGCGGCAGCGAATTTCTGATTCTCGCCCACCACAACCATATTCTCAATGAATGGAGACTCGCAGAATTTCTCTTCAATAATTTGCGGGTTCACATATTTGCCGAAGGAAGTCTTGAACAAACTCTTGATACGGCCCGTGATGACCACTTGGCCGAACTGGGTGAACTTACCCGTGTCACCAGTGTGATACCAACCCTCGTCGTCAATCACCTGAGCGGTAAGATCCGGTGCCTTGTAGTATCCCATCATCACATTGTGGCCGCGGCAGAGAATTTCGCCACTGTCGGAGATGCGCACTTCGACGCCCGGCAACGGGAAACCAACGGTACCCACCTCACGGCCGTTGCGCTCGCGACAGCTCACGGCAATCACGGGAGAAGTCTCCGTGGCACCATAACCCTCAAAAACCGGCATACCGATGGCGGAGAAGAAAGCGGCCAACTTGGGTTGTATGCTGGCGGCACCCGACACCACGATGTCGAAGTTTCCTCCCACATTGTTACGGATCTTTCTGTAAATCAACTTATCAGCCCACCAGTGGCGGAAGTTGTACCAGCCCGTTCTGTCCTCATCCTGCAACTTATATTGTTGCGCCAAATCCATAGCCCAAGTGAAAATCTT
>DGGS01000050.1 GCA_002392325.1 Bacteroidales bacterium UBA3868 | reverse complement strand
GTCGGAGCAACCAAAGCGAAAGACGTATCGATTGTATAAGAATTGGGATTGTCACCATTGGCGGAGCCCTCATTCATCACATAGGTGATATCAAAGCGCTGGAGAGCCCATTTAGCGTAAAGGACAATACTTTCTTTTATTTTCGATGCAAAGTCATACAGATTCTCGCCTTCTGCATCCGTAAACCATCCGTCAAATTCATAACCATCATCTGCAATCGGATCAATCGGAGTAGTAACCGTATCGCCGGCACCCACGCGAACATAATCCACAGTTGTCCTACCATGTTGGTTGGCGTTGTAGGTCACCGTATACGTTTCAACAGTATCCCAAACAGCATACAGCACCAATCCATCAGTTGCAGAAATATCCTTCAAATCAAGGGTATCTGGGAAAGACGTACCTGGATTCAACGCCCAGCCCGTGAAATAACTCGTAGTCGCACAGTCATTTACATGAACTGAGTCATATTTACTACAATAGGATTCAGGCAAGGCTCCCAAACCTTCCACCGTGATAACTTCACCATTAGCAACCTGCTTGTCCTTGGACGATCCTCCCGACGGGAACACACCCGGAGTTACATCAAAGGTAATTGTATTGAGAAGAGCCCAAACGGCATAGAATTTTGTCGATTTGGAAACAGTCCCCAAATTTTCAAGAGGCTCTGTAGCATTCGCAGTCGTAGCCCAACCTTCAAAAGAGTATCCATCTCGCGACGGTTTGCCGACTTCGTTATCGCTAATCGTCATTCCACTTGCCAAGTAAATATTCTTGGTTACTGCAGAATCGGCAAAAACACCATCATTTGTACTAAAGATTATCTTGTAGCCGTCGGCACCGTAGCCATTCAAAGAAAGTCCAGTTAAACCCACGGACCAAGGTTCTTCTTTACAGGTGCTATCTGCGTTCTTGCCATTCAAGGCACAAGCAATATCTTCAATATTGGTGTCATCAGCCTTTTGGGTCGTATCTTTTACAGTGCATTTTTTTCCACAATCTTTTCCAACACCACCAACTTCATTTCCATTGTAAGTAAGGTTGCCTTCAAAATAGCTATTCTGGGCAGTCGCTGTTCCAGAGTAAACATTACCAACGACACCTCCAACAGAACCATTCGAACCAGTATTCTCAATACCCGGACCCGCATACACACAGGAAGAAACAGTAACATTGGTCTTGGTGATGCCGATAATGCCACCAACATCGGCTTTAGCCCCACTTGTATGGATTTCCACAAGGCTCAGGCAGTTGGATATGGTCCCTTTTTTGGCATTACCGACAATACCGCCAACACCTTGACCTGTACCTGTTGTCCTGATAGTACCAGAAGCTGCTATACAATTATCAACAACGTTTTGATTATTTTCAGCCATCCATCCAACAACGACTCCTACGGAAATCTGACTATCTTTATTTGTTAAAATATCGCCAGCATTAGTTGAAGCCTGAATATTGACTTTTTCAAAGATTATGTTTTTAACAGTGCCACCAGGTTGATTCGCTTGATGGTGGCCAAGGGTTCCAATAAAACCAAGGTTTTGAGCATTACAAGTAGGAGCAGCCGCTTGATTTCCTCGCGGTTCATTGCAATACGCATTATTATGAATTGCAGCAAGTTCTGCACCGTTAATATATAATCCACTGATTTTATGATTTTTACCATCAATAGTTCCACTAAACCTTGTATCGCCTTTGCCAGCGGCAATCGGAGTCCACAAATGTCCCCCCAAGTCCATATCAGCCATCAAAATCGCATTGATGTTTGATTTCGGATTTGCATTACTCTTTGTTGTCGCATTCACCTGCGCAGCAAACCACGCCAACTGGTTTTCATTTTCAATTAGATAGAAAGTTTTTCCGCCTATTACCGTATCTCGAGGTTGCTCAGTCGACACGCCGTCCCAAGCGGCAAACCCCTGGCTTGCCAAAAGGAGCCCGGCAATTAGAACAAATTTGTTCAAAAATGACCATTTTTTCATATTTTCTACGCCTTGTTTTTTTTTCTTTACGTAGTACAATTTAGAATATTTTACTTTGTCAGTCAAGAGTAAATCGCACAAAATGCTTACGAAAATATTACAACAAAAAAAATATGTGACGGTAGTCACCTCGATAAACCTATAAAATGGGTGGGAAAATGCCGATGATGGGATTCTAGATGGCGGGTCGAGGCCCGCCATGACGTCCGGATTAGTCCGCCATGACGATAGTGGATCCCCGCCGGAGCCTGCCCTGAGCAAGGCCGAATGGGCGGGGATGACATAGGGGGAGGGCTCCCCCTTTGGCAAATTTTTCTACATTTTCGCGCGAAAAATTTTATCCAAGGATAAACTCATGAAACGTACTCATAACTGCGGCCAGCTGCGCAAGGCAGATGTTGGCCAGACCGTAACACTCGCCGGTTGGGTGGATCGCCGCCGCGACCATGGTGGTGTGATTTTTGTGGACCTCCGCGACAAGTATGGCAAGACCCAGATCGTCTTCAACCCGGACTACAATGCCGACGTGATGAAGACCGCCGAACAGCTCCGCAACGAATACGTGATTACGGTGACCGGCAAGGTTTACGCCCGCGAAGAAGGCAACGCCAACGAGAAGCTCGCCACGGGCGAAATCGAAGTCAAGATTGACT
>DGGS01000221.1 GCA_002392325.1 Bacteroidales bacterium UBA3868 | reverse complement strand
TCGCTGATGACTGTGCCAAAGCAGATGCCGGAGTGTCCCACGCCCGTGATAATGCCCATGATGCCGGCATAGAAGGGGAATTGCAGCAGGATGCCTGCCGCGCCTGATGCGGCTTTCGTGAACGCACGCACATACGAAAGCGGCGTGCCGTGCAAGATGACACCCACAAACAGGAAGAGCATAATGACCGAGTTCAGGTCAAAGGAACCGCCGCGAAACGCCAATTGCACCACTAAATAAGTCAGTCCCATAGCGGCAATCAGCCAACTCAACAGACGGCTGTTCTCCAGTTTCTCGGCAGGCGTTGTAGGAACTTCCGCAGCCGGAGCATTCTCTTCCGTCAAGAGTGCCGGATTGATTGTAACAGCCCCGGATTTCGGATGCATCAGGGAATTGACGGCCACCAGGGCCACGATCACAAGCACAACCATAATCAGATTATGGGGATCGAGAATGGTTTGGGTAATGGGCACGGGTTGAGTAAGGATGCCGTTTGTGGCGGCAGTCAGCGCCTCACCTGGCGTAGCCATGGTGAGCGGAATGGAACCGGAGAGTCCGGCGTGCCACACCACAAAACCGCTGTAGGCGGAAGCAATGAGCAAGCGATAGTCCACTCCCGCCAATTTGCGGGCGATTTCCTTGGCAAAGATGACACCCACAATGAGTCCGAAACCCCAGTTGAGCCAGCAGGCGATGGCCGACACGGCCGTCACGAGGGCTATAGCGCCGGCAGGTGACTTGGGCAGCGAAGCCAGTGCGCTGATGGCCTTCTTCACCACCGGAGCAGCGGCCAGCGTAGAGCCACACACGAGCACCAAGGCCATCTGCATGGAAAACGCCAGCAGGTTCCATACGCCTCCACCCCAATGCTCCACCACTTCAATAGGGGTTTGGTGACAGATGGGCATCGCCAACAATGCGGCGATAAAAGTGAGGATGATAGCAAAGATAAAGGGTTCAGGAAGATAGCGCTGCACCACTTTGACGCAGCCAGAGATCATGCGTTGGAACATATTAGGAAACCGTAGTGAGTGATCAATAGATTACTGGACCAGCAATTTTTGAAGAATTCTACCTGTCGAGGTAGTCATCTCCAACAAATACAAGCCTGCCTTCAATTCGGAAACATTGACCGTTTGATTGTTGTCACCAGCCAAGGCATCAAACGCATCCACCAGAATTTGTTTGCCTGCCATATCCATCAAGCGAAGCGTAACCTTTCCAGATTCTTTCACAGAATATTTCACAAACAAAACATCGGATACGGGATTCGGATAAACACTCAGATTCTCGATGCCACTGTAATTGTCCACTCCTGCCAAAGCATAATATCTGAATTTAAATCCCTCTTTCTGATCCCAGTTGTCGGACACGAAATGCACTCTCATTTTATTGAACGAAACATGTTCTATTCCATGAGGCTCATCATAGATGTCATATCGTTTGTAAAGGATCGGAGGATTGCTTGTGGCATCATAAATGTCCACAAAATCACCATAACCCAAATCGAATTTGGAGAAATTGTAAGAGAAACCGGAAATATAATTCAGGGAGATATTCCATGTGCAGCTGGTTTGTGGCTGGTAATACTCCTCTTCCGGTGTTCCATCCGTCAACTCTCTTGTCCAGTCGTGAATATTGGTCGAATAACTACAGGAACTGGATGGCAATGTGGTGGAGTATTGCATCAGGAATCCGTAATAATCCGTGTTCACGGCAGGACCATTGCCTGTAGAGGTGAAGGTGATTAATACGCTATCGGCATTCACGACAACCTCTTCGGTAGGAAGCGTGGTTCCTGTATAGGTTGCTTTCACTCCTGACTCAATGGATGGACCATTATAGATGGTCACAAAATCGACATCCGGATTAAGTTCCAGTCTGTCGAAAGAGAATCTGTACTTTGTTGCACCAGGCACCGCCACCATCCATGAGCAATCGGGATTAACCTGATACGGTTTTGCTGTCGGCGAGCCATCCATCACATATCCAAAAGAAGCGGTAAGGCGTTGGTGACCCTGACAATACTCATCCGGCACACCATTTGACGGGAAGATATTTAGAATGGCCTCGGCACTGAAGTCCCAATGCGAAGCGCCGGCAGTAAAGTTGTCAATCTCATAAAATCCGTTTGAGCTGCCGCCCCAACCGTAATTCAAATGGAATTTGTCCTCGTTGTCATAACCATCCAGCACATATGCGTGACAGGAGTTGAACTCTTCGGTACAGCCGGAATAATAGATGGGGTGTCTTTTATCAATTTCCGCTTTCAACGCACGGATATAGGCAGCCACGGCAGTATCCAAATAATTGCCTCTATAATAACTCGTTATACTTTGATCATAACCAAAGACTTCATACAGTTTGGTTTTTGCGCGCTCCGTATTGGCACCTGAACCATCATAATTGTAATTCATTTGAATGGCAACACCCATATGGTATGCCAATTTCGAGATCTCATTGGCATAGAATTCGGGCTGGTCGCACATGGCTTCCCAATGATATTGATGGCGTGAATAATAGACTGTTTGACGAGGATACCCATGGGGAATGTATGAAATGATGCCCTTGCCAGAGTGCGGGTAGTGGTGATAATTCATAATCTGGGAACAAGCCAATGCCACGCAACCGTTCGGCACACGGTAATCGTAATACGGGCCGGCCTGCACATCCCAAGGACAATAAGTGTTGTAGTATCTGTTCTGATTCCAACGGGTGGTCAGCAGAAATTTGTCATCATCATCCTTTAAGGCACGGGGAGAGAATTCCGGCGCAAGATAATGTGCCCACTGGGCCGCGGCTTTTGCTGTGGGCGCGATTTTGGTTTTTTCCGCAAAGCGGATTTCCTGTTTGTACAGATGGAAAAGATCGCGAACTGGCGGAATCATCTCGAAATTCTCATCCAAGGAATACGCCAGCACGGCCGGCACCGCTTTCGATGCGGAAACAAACACAAATCCCACTCCGTCAATATCATACTGATACATATAGGTCATCGTATCGTCTGCTATTGTGCCTTTGTATATGACATCAACAGGGGTCTTGGACTTGGAAATATATTTTTCAGAGACAAAGCGGCTGGCCACCATATCGGCCTCCATTTTAGACACACTTTGGGCAACCATAGCGTTGCAGAACAACAAACAAAGCACTACTGCCCACAATTTGGATGTTTTAATCATAGTATCACATATTTAAAGGCGCAAAGATAGAAAAAAAATAGAGACGGAACAATCCGTCTCTATTGAAAAATAAATGTCAAAATCCGTTGATTACAGTCTGTCGATACAGTTCAAATCGCTGAAGGCAATCTTCAAGCGCTCCACAACAGATTTTTCACCCTCACGCAGGAATGCGCGCGGATCATAATACTTCTTGTTGGGCTTGTCATCACCTTCCGGATTGCCAATTTGACCCTGAAGATAGGCCTCGTTTTTCTTGTAGTACTTCATGATACCCTCCCAGAAAGCCCATTGGGTATCGGTGTCGATATTCATCTTCACCACACCGTATTGGATGGCTTCCTTAATTTTGGCGGGTTCGGAACCGGAACCGCCATGGAATACGAAGTTCACCGGATTGGGTTGGGTGTTGAACTTCTTCTGGATGTATTCTTGGGAATTATGCAAAATGATCGGTTCCAATTTCACATTACCGGGTTTGTAAACGCCGTGAACATTGCCGAATGAGGCGGCAATGGTGAAATTCGGGCTGATTTTGCTCAGTTCTTCGTAGGCGTATGCCACATCCTCGGGTTGGGTGTAGAGACGGGCGCTATCAATACCTGTGTTGTCCACACCGTCTTCCTCACCACCGGTGATACCCAATTCAATTTCAAGCGTCATCTCTATTTTGGACATGCGCTCCAAATACTTCTTGCAAATCTCAATATTCTCTTTCAGAGGTTCTTCGGAAAGATCCAGCATGTGAGAGCTGAACAGCGGTTTGCCATGTGTGGCATAAAACTTCTCACCGGCATCCAACAGACCGTCGATCCAGGGGAGCAGTTTCTTGGCAGCGTGGTCGGTGTGAACCACCAATGGAATACCGTACATCTCTGCCATCTGATGGGCGTGCATAGCACCGGAAATACAACCTTGAATGGCAGCTGCCTGGTTGTCATTGCTCAACGACTTGCCAGCATAGAACACGCCACCGCCGTTGGAAAACTGGACCATAACCGGAGAATTCACCGTTTTGGCGGCTTCCATAACAGCGTTAAGGGAGTCTGTACCCACCACATTCACTGCGGGCAACGCAAATTTCTCTTCTTTGGCGATTTTAAAGATTTCTTGCAAATCTTTTCCATAAACCACACCGGGTTTCACTTTGTCTAAAATTTTTACCATTTTCTTGATAGTTAAATGATTATTAATACGAATTAATTCTATTTTCACTTTTTCTTCTTCCTTCGCCACGCCCAAAGCAGAATTTTACCTGCAATGGTAACAGCTGTGGTGAGTTTGGAACCACCGCCAACCAATCCGGAAGCCGTTTCCGAGATTTTGGAAATCGCCCCGACCCCACCATCTTTGGCTTTCTTGCCGAAATGGCGGATACTCATCACAGAGGACCATACCCGTTTCACCGTGTCCACATCCTCCTGATAAGCATCGAAGTCGTGACCCAATTGTTCTTCTTGTTGCGCGATCTGCCGGCGCAACTGCTGTTTGCGGACCTCTATATCCTCCAAACTCCCAAACGGACTTTTATTCTTGCCCATCTCCACCTCCTTCCTCTTCTTTAACCGACTTCCCTTCCGTTTTCTCCGGATACAGGATACGACTGAACTTGCGGATCAGCGGTTTCACGAAAAGTTTGTCTTTCATCATAAAAACAAAGATGCTTATCAGGATAAAGATGCCGCACACAATGGTATAAGCCCATCCGGCATTAAGCGCGATGGTAAGCCAACTGATCAAGGCAGACGAAAGGTAAATCAGCACGGTGAGGGCACACACCACCACAATCAGGATGGAGAGGACCACGGAGAGAATCTGCGAGGACTTGCCCAGCAGTTCCAATTTCAGAAGGTCATATCGCTGCGTGAGATACACCTTCATATCCTCGATGGTGCGCTCGTTCCGTTCCGATTTCCCGAACAGTTTTTTTAACAAGTTCATCTCTGAAAAGATTCTTAATCGTCATCCTCAACGCCACCAACCTCTTGATCCTCCACATCCGCATCCGGAGCAGTCTCGCGTTTGCGTTTGAGTTTCTCAATCAGTTTGTCAATTTCTTCTTTGGAAAGATTCTTTTCCATCTCTTCACGAAGATGTTTCCCCTTTTCCGTCGTGAACAAAAGGGTGATACCTGTTGCAGCGGCAGCGCCAGCCACGAATGCGAAAATTTCTGAAGCTTTCATTTTATTTGGTTTTTAAAGTTTGTAAATATCTCAAATCTTATTATTGTGGTGTTCACATCACAATCACACCAATTATTCATCATTACACATCATATCCGATGCGTTCCACCTTCTCTATCTGGTCTATCTTCTCAAGTGACTGGATAAGATTGGTGAGCGCGCGCACACTTTGGATATACAACATCAATGTGCCACTGAACACATTGTTTTTCGTTTCAATATTCAAAGATCTGATATTCAATCCCATTTGGGACGAAACCACATCTATTATCTCCTTAATCATGCCCTTACGGTCGAAACCGGAAATCCGGATACCGGAAAGGAAGGCGATGTTCTGACCTTTTCTCCACTTGGTTTTGATAATGCGGTTGCCGAATTTCGACATCTGCTCAATGGCATGAGGGCAACTGGTCTGATGCACCACGATCTTGTCGTCTGACACCTGAAAGCCCACCACTTGGTCACCGGGAATAGGATTGCAACAATCGGCGATCACATACTTGATGATGTCGTATTTCTCGTCCAACATGAAAACATTTGGAGTCGCATTTAACTGCTCATCAATCAGTTCGTCGAGTGATTTGTTGGAAATCTCCTCGGAAACCTTCCGTTTGAACAGCGTCAGCTCCCTGTTTTTGGATTTCTTCCCGCTTTCAGCTGTTATGTTACCCACTTGCGCTGAGCGCAAGAAATCCCGAATGCTTCGTCGCGCTTTAGGTGTTCTGACAAATTCCAACCATTCGGTTTTCGGAGTCTGCTTCTTGGATGTGATGATCTCCACCTGATCCCCATTCTCCAAAACCTTGTCCACTGGCACAATGTTGTAATTCACCTTGGCACCGATACAGTGGTCTCCAAGATTGGTATGGAGCGCATACGCCAAATCTATGACCGTGGACCCAGCCGGAAGCGTTTTCATGTCACCTTTAGGAGTAAACACATAGACCTCTTTCAGACCAAGGTTGAGTTTCACCTCATTCAGGAAGTCCAGCGCATCCGCATCCTTACTGTTCAGAATCTCGCGGGTTTTGCGGAGCCAGCTTTCCAGGCGGTCATCCATTTCACTATCCGGTCTCGTCTCATCCTCCTCTTTGTATTTATAGTGTGCGGCAAGACCTTTTTCCGCGATCTCATCCATCCGTTTGGAGCGGATCTGCACCTCCACCCACTTGCCCGCCTTGCTCATGGCGGTGACATGCAACGACTGGTAACCGTTCGCTTTCGGGTGTGTCAGGAAATTGCGGTCACGCTTCGGATTCGTTTGATACAGCAAACATACTATTTTATAAATTTTCCAACAAATCTCGAATTCTTCATCCACAGGGCTGTCAAAAACAAAGCGGACTGCAAAAATGTCATAAATATCATCAAAATTGACTTTCTTCCGCAATATTTTCTGATGGATTGAGTAGATGGATTTGGTTCTGGAAGATACTTCCGCATGGATTCCATTCGCCTCAAGCGATTCCTGGATGGGTTTCACAAAATCCGCAATCAGCGCGGTGCGTTCCTCCTCCGTTTCCTTCATACGCGCGGCAATAGCGTAATAGTCGGTTGGATCGGTGTAGCGCATGGCATAATCCTCCAACTCGCTTTTGATGGTATAAAGACCCAGCCGATGGGCAAACGGAACATAAAAGTAGGAAGTTTCCGATGCGATCTTCAGCTGTTTCTCCGGCGGCATGGACTCCAGGGTACGCATATTGTGCAGACGGTCGGCCAGCTTGATCAGAATCACGCGGACATCCTTTGACATGGAGAGGAAAATCTTGCGGAAGTTCTCCGCCTGTATGGAACTGCTGCGGTCGTCAAGCACCAAATCCTCAATTTTCGTCAACCCGTCAATAATCTCGGCCACGGTATCACCGAACATATCGCGCATATCCTCCAGCGTGTAATCGGTATCCTCCACCACATCATGCAACAGGGCACAAACCACGGAAGTGGTTCCCAAGTTCATCTCCTTGCAGCAAATCATGGCCACTGCGATAGGATGGTAAATGTATGGTTCCCCACTCTTCCGACGCACACCATTATGGGCGTTCGTGGCCAACACAAACGCCTTGCGAATCAGTTTCCGTTGCTCATCGTTTGTCTTATGGTACAACACCGAGAGCAGTTCACGGTATTTTCTGACTATCTCTTTATTTTCCAGTTCTTCGTCAGGTATGTAGGACATGGGAGTTATGATTAGAAATTATTTCTTAACAATCTTTTTAGTTACAAATTCCATGCCATCATTCAAGCGAAGAATATAGTATCCGGATGGCAGGTTTTGGATATCCAGCGTGTTCACACCAGGTTGCAATACTGTACTGTAAACCATTCTGCCGGCAATGTCATACAAGGCACCCTGTACCCTTTGGGATTCTGTCGCCACTGACACATAGAACTGTCCGTTGCTGGGGTTCGGGAAGACAGAATAACGGGTGGCGTCCACCTCAAGATGCTCCTCCATGCCCACGGTCACCAGCGCTTTGAGCACCGCTTGGTAAGCATTGATTTTGCCATATCCGAACCGGTTGACTCCGGCAGCGGCAGTTTGAGCGTCATTCCGAGCGGTTTCCGTAATGATATTCCTCACCTGATCCACAGTAAGATAAGGATTGGCCTGCAGCATCAGTGCCACAACACCGGCCACAAACGGGGAAGACATGGAAGTGCCCGAGAGCGATGCGAACCGATAGGTGCGGCCGTTGAAATCCACACTGGCGTTGTAGTTGCCCGTATAGGAATTGGTATAGGATGAGATGGCGGAGATGACACCTTTGCCCGGTGCGGAAATCTCCGGTTTGCGCACATTGTGGAACCCGGGGCCGGAACTGGAAAAGTCGGCGATATCCCCTCCGACGGTTGCACCCGCAGGATTCTTGAATGTGGCCTGGTGGGCCGCCACGGTGATAATCTCGTCAATATTGGCCGGCGTGCTGATACCATATTCTATATCGCCCGCAATCCAATCCGGATGCGATGCCGGTTTCTGAAACGCAGCACCCCAGTTGCCCCAAGCTTTGGTGATTTCAGCCACATTCCAGGCATGGAAGACGCCTTGGGCGGCAGTAACTGCCAGTCCGAATTTGTAACGAGTGTCGTATTTCACTCTCAGACGGACTCCTGGCGCATGGTTATACTCATTTGTGGAATGGATCTCATAGTCATACACGATAGTATCGCCGTTCACGATGAGGAATGTATCCACAGAACCGTCATTCCCGGCGGTAGGGACAAACGGGGTGGAGGCGATGATGTTGCAAGCGTTATCCAGCACATTCATGGAAAACGCAAAAGGACTGTTGGCGGAATTCACCATGGTAATGGACGAACCCCAAAGCGTGGCGGAAGTATAGGGGAATGTGAACTGGGTACGCATGGTATCACCCGAATGCTGGGTAAAGTCATATTTCAAGTGGAAGTTGACATCCCCGTTGTTGCCGGCGGAAGTCACGAACACCACGCCCAGATCGGTAAGGCGTTTCACCTCATCCGCTAACGGACCCGTACCATCCATGTTGTCCAGCATATAGACGCCCCAACTCATGCTTATCACCAGTCGCTTGCCTTCCGCTTGGGCCACATTATACATCCAGTTCCAAGCGTCAATCACGGCCTGGTCGGTGAGATCAATCGTGGCAAACAGGAACTGTGCCTCCGGAGCCACGCCCCTGAAAACGGTGCCTGCACCCGCGCCACCCGCAATGGAGGCGCAGTGCGTGCCATGGTAGGCGTAGTCGTAGGGGTTGATTGTATCGCAACGGGCCGTCAGCAACTCTTCGGGACCCACATATTCCGTACCATAATCAAACCCTGCGGGGGCCGGACCTGATGTCTTATACTGGTCCCATGCGCGCAACACACGATATCGGACCATGTTGGTGTCATAAAAGACAGGATGCGAGTAGTCGAAACCCCAGTCCGTCAATCCAATAATGACACCCTCGCCGTTAAAACCCTGGGGCAAACCGAAACCTGCCCACACACTATCCACACGACCATCCGGCACGGCCTTGTTCAGCCACATCTGACCGGAGACCGTCATCATACCACACAACAAAATGATTATGGATAAAAACTTTTTCATAATTCGTGATTTTGGTTCTTATTATTTCTATTCGTCTTTCACATCAAATTTCAGCACCTTCAAAAACTGTTGGATCGCCTCATTCTGTTCCTTCAGGTTTTCCATCTTATCCTCCGCGCTGTATATTATCTTCTTCGTTTCCATATTCTCATTGCAAATGATTTCCACATCGTCCAGGTTGATCTTGAAATGAGCACGCCAGTATTCCACCAACGCACGTTTGCGCATCTCATACTGGTTTTTCTGGAACTCGTTTTGCACTTCTATCTTAATCACACCGTCTTCATAAACAGGAAGAATATCCTTGAAGGTATAATAGATCATCGGATGACCGGAAAACATCTCTTCAAACATGGTGTTCCAGCATGTGGCAAAATCCTCCTCATTCTCTTTCTCGGGTTTCGCTGGCACGGATTGTTCCTTCACATCCTGTGGCTCTTGGAGAGTTGCCGGTTCCGACTGCGTTTGTGCTTCATTCGCCTCTTTTTCCCCCATCTTCTCTTCCTCCTTCTTCGGTTCCGGGGCGGGTTTATCCGGGGTTTTCACTTCAGGTATTGGCGCTGCGGCCACTGCGGTATGGTCTGCCGGGGCAACTCTCGGCGTTTCCAGCACATCCTTAATGGAGGGTATCCTCTGTATCGGCGGAGACCCTGGATTACGGAATGTCTGGTTTGATATTTTCGGCGTTTCGTTAAACTTCACGGCTGCCGTGCTGTTTTCCGTGGTGGATGCCGCTCCACCCTCTGGGTTATTTACGCTCCTGCGATTGCCTCGCTTTTTTAAACAGGTAATTGGCGTTGATCTGCAAGAGGCACAACTCCATCGACAGCCGCTTGTTGTTGGCCATCTTGTAATTGAAGTCGCATTGGTTGGCAAGGTCCATCGCTCTGAGTAACAATTGTTTGTCCACACGCTGCGCCTGCTGCAGCAACTGTCCCTTGATAGTGTCCGACATCTCCAGCAACTGCACGGTAGCCGGTGTTTTGGCCATGAGCAGATTGCGGAAATGAGCGGCCAGGCCGGAGATGAAATGCTGCGGCTCAAAACCCTTAGCGATGATATCATCCAAAAGCAGCAATGCCTGGGAGCAGTCGTCACTGAACAAAAAGTCGGTGATTTTGAAATAGTTGTCCACATCCAGGACATTCAGATTCTCGATCGTGGCCTTATAGGTGATATTTTTCCCCGTAAAGCTCACCAGCTGGTCGAAGATGGACAAGGCGTCGCGCAGTGCGCCGTCCGCTTTGTCGGCCACCACATGCAGGGCTTCCTCCTCCGCGCTCACACCCTCCTGCTGGGCCACATATTTCAAATGGTTGACAATATCTTTCTCATTAATACGCTTAAAATCATACACTTGGCAACGAGACAAGATAGTCGGGATAATCTTATGTTTTTCCGTTGTGGCCATGATGAACTTGGCATACGCCGGTGGTTCCTCCAATGTTTTCAGGAACGCGTTGAAAGCGGACCCGGAAAGCATGTGCACCTCATCGATGATATAGACCTTGTATTTGGCGCCCTGCGGAGCAATGCGCACCTGTTCCACGAGAGCCCGGATGTCTTCCACCGAATTGTTGGAGGCGGCGTCCAGTTCAAAGACATTGAACGACGCTGAGTTGTTGAACGAGCGGCAGGACTCGCACTCGTTGCAGGGTTCGCAATCTTCCGTCAGGTTCTGGCAGTTGAGCGCTTTCGCGAAAATTCTGGCACAGGTGGTCTTGCCCACACCTCGAGGTCCGCAGAACAGAAACGCCTGCGCCACCTGACCGGTCTTGATGGCGTTCTTCAAAGTCGCCGTAATCGACTCCTGACCCACTACAGAATTGAATGTGGAAGGTCTGTATTTTCGGGCGGAAACTATAAAATTATCCATATTTTTCCAAGTGTTAATTGAGCGGCAAATATACAAAAAAAGAGCGGGTTCTACAAATATATTGACATGTAAAATTTTTTATATCTTTGCACGTTTTGATATAATATGGTTAAGAAGAGTTTTAAGTTATTGATAATAATACTGTTAACTGCTTCTGCGGGTGCGTATGCCGCGGATTTTCAGACTATTTGTCTTACAAACACCTCCGGGTTGGTGGCCGTCAAGGACACTCTTCCGAAAAAGGGCAAGACAAAAGAGGTGAAAGTGTACCGTACTGGCAAGAAAGTCACGTTTGAGAATTTCGAGCAGCAATACCAGCGTGCGCTGCGCTACTACAACAACCAGCAATTCCTTTCCGCAGCAGGTCTGTTTGAGGACCTTTACCCGCTCTCGCTGGGCACTCCGCGCGCTGACACCATACTGTATCTTTTCGCCCACTCCTATTACATGAACGGCGACTATGACATGGCCGCTTTCCATTTCCGCGACTATGTGCGCCGCTACCCCAACTCCGAGCACACCGAGGACGCCTTCTACTACGGCACCGCGGCCATCTACAAAACCTGTCCTGATTACTCGCTGGACCAAAGCAATACGGAATACGCCATCGAACAGATCAAAACCTTCATACAGGCATATCCCGACAACTCCCACATTGAGGAATGCAATGTCATGCTGGACGCCCTGCGGCTGAAACTCGCCCGCAAAGATGTGGAAGTCCTCAAACTCTATTACAACACCGACCATTATGAGGCCTGCCAGATAGCCGCCAAAAACTTCTTCAACGAGTATTCCTATTCCCCCCTGATGCCGGAAGCCATCTACTATCTGGTGCTCAACAATCTGGAATATGCGAAGAAAAGCGTGGAACGGAAAAAAGAGGAACGCTACAAGGCGTGTCTGGACGCCTGCAACCGCCTGCTTCTCAATTACAGCGAGACCAAATACACCAAAGAGGTGGAGAAAATAGCCCAGGATGTCAAAAAACAATTATCGAAATACAATAAAAACACAAATCAATAAAAAGAAATGAAAGCTGCAGATTACAAGAAACTTAAAATTGACCTTTTTGCCAAAACCAAGGACATCAGACAATATGACTCTGAGAGTGGCAATTTTTACAAGAGCATCGTCATCATGTCCAAACGCGCCGACCAAATCGCCGCGGATTTGAAACAGGAGTTTCAGGAGACCTCCCTGCAATATGCCTCCAATTCCGACACTTTAGAAGAAGTTTTTGAGAACCGCGAACAAATAGAGTTGTCCAAATTCTTCGAGCAACTCCCGAAACCCACCCAATTGGCTTTATACGAATTCGAAAACGGTCTGGTTTATTTCAAGGATCCTGAAACCAACGAATAATGAAGGATACCATGTCCGCAAAGCACATTGTCATCGGCATCACGGGCGGTATTGCCGCTTACAAATCGCTTTTCCTCATCCGGCTGTTCAAGAGCAACGGATACGAGGTGAAGGTTGTGACCACGCGCAACGCGCTGGAGTTTGTGACTCCGCTTACCATCGAAACGCTGTCGCAGAACAAGTTGTACTGCGACATGTTCGACCCTGCTGAGACCCGTGATGTGCATCATATCAGCATGGCCGACTGGGCCGATTGCGTGATTGTGGCTCCTGCCACTGCCAACATCATCGGCAAATATGCGCACGGCATCGCAGATGACGCATTGTCCACTATGCTTCTCGCCACGCGTAAACCGATATTCATAGCGCCTGCCATGAATGACAAGATGTTTGAGGACATCTCCGTCCAGCACAACATCGAGCTTCTGCGACAGAAGGGCTGCCACATCATCGGCCCTCAAAGCGGATTTCTCGCCTGCGGGAGCAGCGGTACTGGGCGAATGGAAGAACCGGAGAAAATCTTTGAAACCGTCCATCGTCATTTGAACTCCAGCCAACGGCTGGCAGGCAAGAAGGTGATGATCACCGCAGGTCCGACTTATGAACCTATCGACCCGGTTCGTTTTATCGGCAACCACTCCTCCGGACTGATGGGGTTCTGCCTCGCCGAGGCAGCCGCCGACGAAGGCGCGGAGGTTACACTTGTAACCGGACCCACCCACCTGACCTGCCAACACGCCAACATACACCGTGTGGATGTGCAAACTGCAGAGCAGATGTTCCAACAGTGCATACAGATTGTTGACAACCAGGACATTATGATCATGTCTGCGGCTGTGGCCGATTTCACCCCCGCACAAACCGCCCCCGAAAAAATCAAAAAAGAACACGACTCCTTAGACCTGCACCTGGTGAAGACCAAAGACATTCTTGCCACAATCGGCAAGCAAAAACGCGAGAACCAGCTTCTTATCGGCTTCGCTCTGGAAACGGAAAATGAGATTGAAAACGCCACCCGCAAACTGCATACTAAAAACGCGGATGTCATCGTTCTTAACTCACTTCGCGACAAAGGCGCCGGTTTCGGAACCGCCACCAACAAGGTGCGTATGATTACCCGAGACGGAAAAACCTTTGAAAGCGAACTGAAAGACAAGCATGCCATCGCCCGGGACATTCTGGACCTGGCTTGCGACTTAACCCAATAAAACGGACTACAATGAAGAGACTCTGTTTCCTGTTTCTGCTCATCCTTGGGTGCGGTCTGCTGTCCGCACAGGACTTCCAATGCATGGTTTCCGTCAACGCCAACCAAGTGACTGGCGGTGTCAACCAGCAGCGGTACAACGATTTGCAACAGAAAATCTATCAGTTCATCAACGAACGCAAATGGTGCCAATACAACCTCAAGAACAATGAGCGCATCGAGTGTTCCCTCCGTATCAACCTCACGGAAGTGAACGGCGATGTGTTCAAGGGAACCATGGCCATCATGCTGCAACGCCCTGTGTACAAGGCAAGTTACAAAACCACTCTGCTGAATTTCCAAGACAAAAACATCCAGTTCACCTACGCTGAAGGTGACCCGCTGGAATACGCTGACGGGGCCAACCTGAACCAATTCACCGCCCTGATCGCCTATTACCTGAATCTTTTCCTGGCGGTGGAGTTTGACTCTTTCTCCTTAAACGGAGGTTCCCCCTATTATTCCAAATGTCAGTCAATTGTGAATTTCAACATGAATGCCAAGGAAAAGGGATGGTCGGTGGCCGACAACGGGCAAAGCAACCGTTATTGGATCACCGAGAACCTCACCAACAGCACATACAGCAAGCTCCACGATTTTTTCTACCAATACCACAGATTGGGGCTGGATGTGATGAATGAGACCCCCGACGCAGGACGCGCCGTGATACTGGAAAGTCTGCGCCTGCTCCAACAAGTGAACGCCCAGAAATCAGGACTTGCCTTAGTGAAGATCATCCTGGCGGCCAAAAGCGACGAAATCATCAACATCTTCAAGGAAGGTATGCCCAGCGAG
>DGGS01000085.1 GCA_002392325.1 Bacteroidales bacterium UBA3868 | reverse complement strand
CCTGTGTCATCAACTTCAGCAGCTGTGAGAGCATCACCTTGACCCGCCAGCGCATATTGGAAGGCGAGGCCTTGCAGCAGCTCGTCGGACCGGGGCGCATCATTGTGGCGGGCGCAGGCAACGACGGTAACCGTTCTTGCTTCTTGGCCAAAGGGGCCTCGGACCTTCAGGCGGGCACTGGCATCGAGAACGGGATCTACAGCGGCCAGTACATTGACATCGACTTGGTGACCCCAGGCAACCAGTTCGTCCGTTTTGATTTTCTGGGCATGGGCCTCACTGGCGGGGGCATAGAAGGAACCATCTCCTTCCACACCGACAGCATTGACGCTGTGAACGGCAGCCATTTCACCACTACCGTCAGCATGGGCGAGGTACAGCTGGATGTCACGTTGACTCCTTATCAGGATCCGCGTGGTTCCGTCTATCACATTCAGGGCATCATGCCGAACTCTGGCTACTTGTTCTTATGTGGCGCGTTAGTGCTACTCACCAGTGAAAACCCCGCATGGCTGTATAGCGACATCAGTTTCAGCCCCTTTACCAATGTTGAGAGCGTGCCGCAGTACAGTTTTGCGCAGCCGGGTTACTCCGTTTCTTGGCCGGCGATATTGCCTGATATCATCGCGGCAGGTGCCACCGGTTACAAGTCCACGGTGACCAACATCGATGGCGATGAGTACTACGACATGGTCCAGTTTGCCCCTGACCAGATCGGGCATATCACCAAGTTTTCCTCCTGCGGCCCCACTTTCGACGGGCGGATAAAACCCGATGTGGTGGCGCCTGGCTTGAACATCAACGCCGCTTACAACAGTTTTTACGGCGACTTTGCCGGCATCAAGAAGAACATCACGCACCAGTTCCAATATAACGGCAAAGACTATTACTACCTGGCGGAGAGCGGCACCTCCATGGCCTCACCCGTAGTGGCCGGGGTTGTCGCGCTGTGGCTGCAGGCCAAACCCGATCTCCCTCCCGCCGAAGCCATGGAAGTAATCCGCGAAACCTCCACACACCCCGACAATACCTTGGTGTACCCTAACAACACCTACGGATACGGTCAGATTGATGCCTACCGGGGACTGCTCTACGTGCTGGATCTGCCCTCCAGCATCCCCGATCTGAGCCAGCACCAACCGCAGGGGGTGAAGTTCCGAGTGGAGAACCGCCACCTGTATGCCGATTTCGGGGACGAAATCCCCAAACAGATCATGTTCAACGTCTATACGCTTAACGGAAGTTTGGTGCGGACCCAGAGCGGTCGCCCCGACATCGACCTCTCCATGCTGAAGGATGGTGTCTATGCCGTGCAGTTGCTCACTGACATGCGAAGCACTACTGGCTCTACACTGATCCGGCTTCCGTGAACATTCTCTACATTTTTTTCATTTATTGAAAAAAACGGTAACCATTAATGTTCAGTTTTGGAGAAATTTATGGATGATGATATTGTCTTTGGAATGTACAAAGAATGTGTCGTGTCTGCCTTTCAATGCTGGCCTCTATGGAGATATAGCGAGATGGTTGGAATCTGAATGGTGAATATATTATAGAATTTCTGAATGTCAGTCTGTTTGTGGTATCATACCAGATTGTGCAAGAGCTTCTTATTATTTTTGTCCCCGACTGTCACCTTTTCACTTTTTTACGTTATGATATTAGTGATTAGTGAGCAGTGAACCGTGATTAGTGGGCAGGCAGTCGGCAACAGTATCGAATGGACAAGGCGAAATTTTGGGAGAAGCAGTACCGGAGGGGTCACGGCAGGATTGTCGGGATCTGCTACCGCTATGTCAACGACTGGGTGGTGGCGCAGGATCTGGTGCAGGACGTGTTCCTGAAGGCGATGGAGACCTTCAAGGCCTACCGCGCCTTCGGCCGCTTCGATGCCTGGCTGACCCGCATTGCCGTGAACCACTGCATCGACTACCTGCGCCAGAAGCCCGATTTCATCGCCTTGGAGTCGGAACCCGCCGCCGAACGTCCAAACGAAGACTCCGAACCGATTTGGACCGCCGACTTTACGGAGAAGGAGCTGTTGGAGACTGTCCAGCAGCTGCCGGACCGTCGTGATCCGCGACACCACCATCGTGTCGGACACGGTGTATCAGGTGAATGGCGAGCAATGATTGTCACACCGCGAGCAACCGAATTTTTTGTACTTTTGCACCGCATTTGGAAAAGAATGCGATAAAACCATTATGTTACCCTTGTGGAAAAGCGGCTCGTCGCCTCTCTACAAACCGGAAAAACAGGATTAGACCATTTGTAAGATAACCATTTATGTCAGAATACAAAGACGATGCTATTATAACCCTGAATTGGGATGACCATATCCGCACGCGCCCCGGCATGTATATCGGAAAGGTGGGCGATGGTTCCTCCCACGATGACGGTATTTATGTGCTGCTGAAAGAGGTGATGGACAACGCCATTGATGAGTTCATGAACGGCTACGGTAAAGCTATTGAAGTGACTATCAAAGAGAAGCGCGTCACCGTGCGTGACTACGGCCGTGGTATTCCGCTCAACAAAGTAGTGGACTGCTATTCTAAGATGAACACCGGTCGTAACTTCAAGGGCGACTTTGCCTCCATCGGTATGAATGGTGTGGGTGTGAAAGCGGTTAACGCATTGTCCACCAGTCTTTTGGTGCAAAGTGTACGCGATGGCAAAATCAAAAAAGCCGAATTTTCCAAGGGCAAACTGATAAAAGAATATCCGATTGAAGATACAACCGAGAAGAATGGAACCATGGCTTCCTTTCTGCCGGACGATACTATTTTTGTCAATTTCGATTGGTACACCGAATACATTGAGAACTTGCTTTGGAACTATGTTTATCTGAACCGCGGACTGACGATTAATTTTAACGGGCAAAAATTTTATTCAAAAAATGGTTTGCTTGATTTACTGAACAAAGAAACAGGTTCCGACCGGTTGTACGAACCGATTTATCTGACGGATGAAAACTTCGAGTTTGCCATGGTGCACACCAACCGCAAGTATGGCGAAGATTATTACACTTTTGTGAACAGTCAGTACACCATTCATGGGGGCACACACCAACAGGCCATGCGTGAAGCCATTGTGAAAACCTTCCGCGATTTCTACAAGAAAAACTTTGAACCGAGTGATGTGCGCAACTCCGTATGCGCCACCATGTCGGTGAAAATCAAAGATCCGCTGTTCGACTCGCAGACCAAAACCAAGTTGGGTTCCGACTACATGGAGCCCGGCGGACAGACGGTCCGTTATTATGTCAATGAAATGATTGGCAGATTGTTGGACAATTATCTCCACAAACATCAGGAGGTGGCGGACATTATTTTGAAAAAAATTCAGGAAGCCGAAAAAGAGCGCACAGCAATCGCCAATCTGAAAAAACAGTCAAAAGAGCTGCAGAAGAAGGTGAGTTTGAACAACAGCAAGCTACGCGACTGCAAGTATCATTTCAACACAAATGATTCGCGTGCCTTGGATACCACTATTTTTATCACAGAGGGTATTTCAGCATCCGGTTCCATCACCCAGTCACGAGATCCCAACACGCAGGCGGTGTTCAGTTTGATGGGCAAGCCGGCTAATATTATCAAGAAGAAGAGTGCCATTTATGAAAACAAGGAACTGGCATTGCTTCTGGCCGCGTTGAATCTCGAAGATGGCTTGGAAGGATTGCGCTATAATAATATTGTCATAGCCACCGATGCCGATGTGGACGGCATGCATATCCGCTTGCTGCTGCTGGCTTTCTTCCTGCAGCTATTCCCCGATGTGGTTCGTTCGGGTCATGTGTATGTGCTGCAAACACCGCTTTTCCGCGTGCGTAACAAACAAAAAACACATTATTGTTATTCGGAAGAAGAAAAACTGGCGGCTATCAAATCATTGGGCGGCAAACCGGAAATTACACGATTTAAAGGTTTGGGTGAAATTTCGCCAAAAGAATTCCAAGGTTTTATCGGAAAATCCATTCGTCTGGAACCCGTGGTTTTGGACCCCAAAGCCAATATTGATGCGATAATCGAGTATTATATGGGCAACAATACCATGGAACGGCAGAACTTCATCATTGAGAACTTACGGGAAGAAATTGACAACTTTTCAGAAGAATCTTAATAAATCATAATTTTTTTGTTTTTTCGATTGTTTCAAAAAAAAATGTATATTTGCAGGCTCTATCAATAGAAGCTTACAAACTTATTATAAATTAAAATTTCAAACAAATGAAAAAAGTATTTACGCTTTTAGTTGCTGTGCTCATCGCAGCTACAACATTTGCTCAGTTTACCCCTCGCGTTGTGAAGGACAAAGCTCCCGTCGTGATTGGTAACAAAGAAGCAAAAGCCGTTACAACCATGCAGAAGGGTGTTGATACCCAAGCTGATTTTTGGTTCAACTTCGCTGACGCCCTTGAAGCTTACTGGGGTATGGAATTGGATGGTTTCGGACCTCCGATCATGTGCGACACCAATGGTCGTTATCCTTTCTCATCCGGCAATTCCCCTGTACAATTCATGTCATTCGGCCAATTCTATGATTGGGATCACCAATGCTGGACCGATTTCTATGATTTGTCTGACTATTCCGGCATGAATGTTCCGTTGATTGGTCAATCCGGTAACTATTCCATCGACTCCCTTCAGTTGCTGGTACAGTACCACTGGGGTACCAATGTTCCTACCAGCGTTGTGGATACCGTTAGAATTTCCTATTTCTACAATTTGGATGATGAACCGATTTATCAACCGTTGTATTACTATGATGACACACACACTGATTATGGTCCTGGTTTCTCTATGATCCGTGTTCCTTACAACAACAAAACTTATGCTGCTGACTACTCCACTTGGAGCGAATATGACAGCGCTTTCATTTCTTTAGGTAATAACGCCGTTATCGTTACGGACGATGTTCTTTTCGATTATGAAACGGTTACCGATAGTGTATTTTTCTACTATTTCAACTTGCCCGCTCCTGCTGAGCTGAACAACTTGAACTGCAAAAGACTGGGTGTAAGCGTTACCTTCATTCCGGGCAACACCAGAGACACCTCTTCCATTATCGGTACCGATATCAACAGTTTCCGTACCCTCCTCTATGATGATCCGAGAACAGAATGGAACGAACTCTTTACAGAAGAAATTTTAAACGATGTTCAAGTAGGTACATTTACCGGTGATGAAAACTTTACGGAAAGTGAAAAATGGTTCCCTGTTCTTCAACCCAACACGTTCTGGCAAGGCAACCCGAAACCGTTTATCGGACTCCACGCTAACTGCAACGATTGCGCTATCGTGAATGTTCCTGAAGTCGAAGAGGCAGTTGCTACCGTTTACCCGAACCCTGCAACTTCTGTAATCACCGTTAACACCAACACCAACGAGGAAGTTCTCGTTGAAATGTTCAACTTGGTTGGTCAAAAAGTTTACAGCGACAAAGTTGTGAACAGCACCAAGATCAATGTTGCCAACATGAACGCTGGTGTTTATATGCTGAAAGTTAACAACCACACCACGAAAGTTGTTGTGAAATAATTTCAACATAAACCTATAGAAAAGAGACCGACATTGTTCGGTCTCTTTTTTTTATGTCACCATGTCTCGTCACACCTGCTTTTTTTGTACTTTTGCAACCTAAAACACAGTTGTTATGCCAGAATTATCCGAACAAGAAATTATCCGTAGAAAAAAATTAGACGATTTATTAAATCTCGGTATCAACCCTTATCCGGCTGCCGAATATGAAGTGAATGCCACAACCGCCCAGATTTTGGAAGAATTCCCTAAGGACAATTCCAAATTCCAGAATGTGAGCATTGCAGGTCGTATTATGACACAGCGCATTATGGGTGCCGTCTCCTTCTTTGAGATTCAAGACGCCGTCGGCAGAATCCAAATCTACGCCAAACGCGATGAGATATGCCCCGGTGAGGATAAAACCATGTATAACAGTGTGTTCAAAAAATTGGACATCGGTGATATTATCGGTGTGAAAGGTTTTGTGTTCACCACTCAGATGGGTGAAATCAGTGTGCATGTGAAAGAGTTCACCATTCTTTGCAAGTCTGTTTGCCCACTGCCTATTGTGAAAGAGAAAGACGGCAAAGTGTATGACGCTTTCCAGGATCCGGAGCAGCGCTACCGTCAGCGTTACATCGACCTCATCGTGAATCCGCAGATCAAAGACACTTTCATCAAGCGTACGCTGTTGGTGAACACCATGCGCAATTATTTGAACGAAAAAGGTTATTTGGAAGTGGAAACCCCGATTCTGCAACCCCTCTATGGTGGTGCGGCGGCCCGTCCTTTCAAAACCCACCACAACACGCTGGATATGACGCTCTATCTGCGTATTGCCGACGAACTCTATCTTAAAAAACTGATTGTGGGCGGGTTCAACGGCGTGTATGAGTTCTCTAAGGATTTCCGTAACGAAGGTATGGACCGTTTTCACAACCCCGAGTTCACCCAAATGGAACTCTATGTGCCTTATAAGGATTACGAATGGATGATGAACATAGTGGAAGAAATGGTGGAAAGAATTGCTCTTGCCTTGCATGGCACCACACAAGTGCAGGTAGGGGAGAACATCATTGATTTCAAGCGCCCTTGGAAACGCTACACCATGTTCGAGGCCATTGAGCATTTCACCGGCACCGACATTTCCGAAATGGACGAGGCCGCCTTGGCCAAATTCGCTGAATCACAAGGCGTAAAAGTGGACGAGACCATGGGTAAAGGCAAACTGATTGACGAGATTTTTGGAGAGACTTGCGAATCAAAACTCATCCAACCGACCTTTATTTACGATTATCCGATTGAGATGTCCCCGTTAACCAAAAAGCACCGCTCCAAACCCGGTCTTACCGAGCGTTTTGAAGCCATGTGCAACGGCAAGGAAATCTGTAACGCTTACTCCGAGCTGAACGACCCGATTGATCAGCGTAAACGTTTCGAGGATCAGTTGGAACTGGGCAAACGCGGTGACACTGAATCCATGGTGCTGGATGAAGACTTCTTGCGCTCTTTGGAAATCGGTATGCCGCCGACCGCTGGTTTAGGCATCGGCATTGACCGTTTGGCGATGATTATGACTAATTCTCCTTCCATTCAGGATGTGCTTTTCTTCCCGCAAATGCGTCCAGAAAAGAAACAGGAAGTGAGCAAAGATGAGGATTTTATCGCCTTAGGTATGGATGCTGCGTGGATTCCCGCCTTGAAAAAATTGAATATTTTTACCGTTGATCAACTTAAGCAAGCCAATCCCAACAAGTTGTTAAATGACTTGGGTGGCATGCGCAAGAAACTGAAACTGGATGTTCCTGCCGCCACCTTGGAAGTGATTCAAGGGTGGATAGTGCAATAATATTTGTTATCGGGTGGCATATATTAAAAAAAAATGTATTTTTGCACCCGATTTCAACGAGTTGAAGTTGGGTGGTTTCACCCGCTAAGCCGAAGTGGCGGAATAGGTAGACGCGTTGGTCTCAAAAACCAATGAGGTAACACTCGTGCCGGTTCGATCCCGGCCTTCGGTACAAAATGCAGTAGTGTTTTTAAATGCTGCTGTTTTTTTTTGGCAATAAACATCATTGATGGTCGTTACCACATATATTATTAATGTTAAAATCTTTTAAAATGAAAAAGTATTTTACAATCGCCGCAGTATCAATCCTTTGTGTTTTAATGACCTGTTCCGTGTCTTGCACAAAGAAGAAAAAGTGCACCTGCACTTCCGGCGGCGTATATGAAATTGTGGACTCGGCCCGTTTTAGAGCGATGATGTATCATTATCCGGTGCCCATGACCGTGTTCGATACGGTGCTTACCCAAGAATGTTTTGACCTTAATTATCATGATACGACTTCCATTCATTTCGAGAATTATGGTCTTATCATGCATCCTTTTATGACTTGCATAGAGAAATAACATAATATATTTCGTATCTTTGCATAGTTTTTAGAACAACAATCTAAAATATCATATAACACAAACATAATCAATTAATTATGAAAGAAGTACATAATTTTAATGCAGGACCTTGCGTCCTTCCGAAAGAAGCAGTTGAATCCACAATCAACGCTATCCGCAATTTTGACAACACTGGTGTCGGTTTGATGGAGATTTCCCATCGTACTCCGGGTTGGGAGCGAGTGATGGCTGAAACTCGCCAACTGTGGCGCGACCTTCTTAACATTCCTGACAACTACGAAGTGCTTTTCCTCGGTGGTGGTGCCAGCACCCAATTCTTCATGGTGCCTGCCAACCTGATGAAGACCAAAGCCGCTTATCTCCAAACTGGTGTTTGGGCAAAGAAAGCCGCTAAGGAAGCCAAGAACTTCGGTACAACGGAAATTGTGGCCTCTTCTGAGGATAAGACTTACAACTACATTCCAAAAGGATGGACAGTTCCCTCAGACGCTGACTATTTCCATATCACGACCAACAACACCAT
>DGGS01000183.1 GCA_002392325.1 Bacteroidales bacterium UBA3868 | reverse complement strand
TCACTCCACTTGAAGACCTGCAGGGCGATGAGATTGCGCTCCCCGAAACGCACGAAGGGGGTGATGTCGAACTCGGAATTGGTCTTGGCATCCTCGCTATAGCCCACAAACTCTCCGTTCACCCAGAGGTAGAAGCAGGACTTCGCACTCCCAACATTGATAATCACTTGCTTGTCTTTCCATTTTTTGTCTATATTCACCCACTTGCGGTAGCTGCCCACGGCATTGCCTTTTACGGGCACTCGTGGCAACTGACTGTTGTCGAAATCGTTAGTGGTGTTCACATAGACGGGCACACCATAGCCGTTGAGTTCCCAGTTTCCCGGCACAGGAATGGTGCCCCAACCGCTGTCGTCGTAGTCGGTTTTGAAAAAGTCGGTGGGCCGCTCGTCGGCGTTGGGCACATAAAAGAACTTCCACTGGCCATCAAGGTTCTCAAAAGAATGGTTTTGGACAGCATATTCGTTGTTTTGCGGAATGTTGGCCCGCGGGTACAGTTTATTCACCTCGAACACTTTGGGATCCTGCCACTCGGTGAAGGTCTGGGCGGAGAGGGAGAGAACAGCACAGAATATAATAAAGTATAGGAGAATTTTTTTCATTGAGGATTTTTCAGTTACAAATGAATGCATTTTACAACTGTATGGATTTTGCAAAAATACATTTTTTCTTATCTTATTTTTTGGGGCAATGATTCAGAAGGGGAGTCTTTGAGTACGGCACCAGAGGTGCCGCGAACATAATATGTGATAGAATCCCTATCATTATTGTCACTTCAGATCAACTCCTATATCATTGCTTTTTTTTAATAAAAGACACCGATTTTAGACTCCCGTTTTCCCGAACAGTTAAAACATACTGCCCGGCAGGCAGGTTTCCGTTGTCCAACATAATAACATGCTCATCCAACAAACCTTCCGCCACTCTCTGACCTCTAAGATTGTATATTTCATAAACCGATCCAGCTAAATCCTGCGTATAATCAATGTAAATCTTGTCGTGGACAGGATTGGGATAAATGCGGATGTCCGCCTTCTGATTTTGCAAAGACGGCACAGCATCGGGATTGTCTGTAACACCAAAGCGGCTCAGATACGGAAAAAGATAATCGCGCAAATCCAACCGCTGGAGCGCTGGCGGAATGTCAACAACAAGATCCATCACTGGAATTGAGGTGCTTTCATTGGTGATATAGTAGTTCAAAGCATTACGAGTGGCTATGGCCTCAATCTGAGCCCTTGTGGAAAAATCGAAATCCAACCGCCGTTTGTTGCCCGAAAAGAATCTATCTCCTTGAAAATCATACAATAATAAAACAAACGGATGGAGCGACGACAACAAATTCGACGGGGCATAGTCGTAACCACACAGAACAACCAACTTATATTCAGGCATATACGCTGCGCCCGTAATCAGTCCGTTCACATTATAGGTTTCGCATCGGCGTGCCATGTGTGCACCCGGTGTCTTGGGAATAGCGTAAATCGTAGTTTGGGTGGAAACCCACTCTTTGGTGAAGATATAGATGCTGTCACCGGAAACGATGAACGCCTCGCAATCAAAATCAGTGGCTTGAGGGTTGGAGGTAAAATCCGTCTGGTCCTCGTAGGAAAACCATATCGTATCTATTACGACCGCCTGATTCAAAATCGATTCCTTGCTAATTCTCAAGATTTTGAGATTTTGCCGGTTGCCGTTGTTATTGCCCACATCCCCGAAATACAAATAGAGACTGTCCTGGGTAATTTCTTCCATATCATAATACTGGATTCCATCAAAACAGATGGTTTCTATCGTCTCCGCATTGGTGCTGTCAATTTGATATAAACAGCTATCGTTGTGGTCATTATTCGTCCAGTAGCCATTTTCCCAATAAAAGAGAGAGGAGGTACTTCCCAACTGCGAGTCCAGCGCCCCAATCTCAACCGGCATTATAATCGTGGAGGCATATTGGCAACTGCCATCGTTAAGAGTGGCCATAGGATTGAAATTGAGTGCCAGCGAATCGGTACAGCCGCACACCTGAGCAGAGCATACCAGAACGGTTGCCACGAGCAGAGCGAGCATGAAAATGTATTGGGAATAATTTTTCATACGGCAAAAATAGGATTTTTTGTTATTAAATCCATCGTAATGGGCAACCCTTCGGAGTTGCTACGGGATAGCGTTTTTTTTATGATGCATCAATGCATTATTTTATTATTTTTGTACCCTCCTCTGCCTAAGGCAGGACATCATTATCGCAACAACCAAAATCCTGAAACTATGAAAAGAGCATTGAACTTGATGATTGTGGCAACATTTTCCGCCGCATTGTGCCTCTCCGCCTGCCATCATGAGAATGGTGAAGAAGGCACCAATCCTGTGTATCCAGAAACACCTGTAATTGTCCAAAATGCCGTTCAGGACATTGATGGCAATCAATACAACGCTGTTCGCATGGGCGACCAGTTATGGATGGCGGAGAACCTCAAAACCACCCATTTCGCCGATGGAACAGAAATACCTCTGAGCACCGGTTCTTCTTCTACTACCCCGTACCGATATATCCCTAACGACAACCCCTCAAACATTAGTGATTACGGTTATTTATACAACTGGGCTGCGACAACCCGAAATTCTTCATCCAACAGCAATTCTGCCCATGTTCAGGGAATATGCCCAGACGGCTGGCATGTGCCAAGCGATGCGGAATGGAAGCAACTGACCAACTATGTGGGAGGCAATATCCAATATGTTTGCAATGAGATCAATGGTAACATAGCGAAAGCCATGGCCTCCACAACAGGTTGGAGCTACAGTTCCAACTCCTGTGCAGTAGGCAACGACCCGAATTCCAATAATGCTTCCGGTTTTTCCGCCATGCCTGCTGGCGGGTACTACGGAAGTCCCAGCTATTTCAGTTATCGCGCATATTTCTGGACTGCTGACAAGTTCAATGACTGCAACGCATACAGCCGCAGACTCGATTATAACTACGCGGATGTGGAAAGATGCAATCACGATAAGAGCGACGGATTATCCGTCCGCTGCGTGCAAGATTAAGACCAGTTAACCTCCTTCACCACCACTTTGCCCTCCTTCACGGAGAATTTCACCTCATACCCCTCAAACGGGAACCCATACACGCGGGTCTCATCGTCATGGTAGGCGGGGCGCGGGTCCTGCGCAAGCACTTCGCGCAATTTTTCTAATGTCGCCTTGGGCATTATTTTGGCAACCTCCTCAGGAATCTCCACCTCCACCTGATAATGCTCATGCACTTGGGTGAAACCCTTAGTGGCTTCCGGGTGGCAATCAGTGGTTAACAGATAGGGCTTGATGTCGTAGATGGGTGTGCCGTCCATGAGGTCGGCGCCACCTACCAGGAGCGTGGGATTCTTCGGCGAGAGGTCCACCTCGATCAACTCCACACAGGAGAGCCCAATGGGATTGGGGCGATAAGGCGAGCGCGTGGCGAACACGCCCATACGCCGGTTGCCGCCCAGTCGCGGCGGACGCACCGTGGGCGACCATTGTTCCTGCTTCACCTCTGAAAACCCCCAAATCAACCACAAATGCGAGAACTCCTCTATGCCGCGCAACGCCTCCGCATTGCGGTACTCCGGCTCAAACACGATGCGTGTGCGCAACGAGGGGGCCAAACCGCTCTGTCGCGGAATGCCGAACTTGGAAGGGAATTCACTATGTGCGTGGGCGATAATGTTGAGGGTCATAAGGGTGAATGGGGTGAAATGGGTAAAAGAGGTGCAATAGGTGCAGGAGGTGAAAGGGGTGCAGAAGGTAGAAGAGGTACAAGAGGTGAAAGAGATTATGGGTTGCAAAAATGCGAAAAAAACAAATTCCGTGCTCATACAGGTGTTTTGGTCAAATTTCTTCCATTTTTCATTTAACAATCATCTCTTAAAAAAGATTTTAATATCTGATAATCAATTATTTGCAATTTTCATTTTAAGAACTGTTTGTTAAAAAACACATCTTTTTCGTATGGTAAAAAATCGTATCTTTGCGCTCTATTAACTCAAAAAAACATTAACCTATGGAAAAAGAAGAATTACAAAGCAGCGTGAATGCCGAAAAGTTGAAAGTGCTGAATTCGACGCTGGAAAAACTGGAAAAACAGTTTGGCAAGGGCTCCATCATGCGCATGGGCGACACCAAAGTTGAAGATATGGACGTTATCTCCACCGGTTCCATCGGACTGGACGCCGCACTGGGTGTGGGCGGTCTCCCGAAGGGCCGTATCATCGAAATTTACGGACCGGAATCATCCGGTAAGACAACTTTGGCCATCCACGCCATTGCTGAAGCGCAGAAAAACGGTGGCATTGCCGCCTTCATCGATGCGGAGCACGCCTTCGACC
>DGGS01000133.1 GCA_002392325.1 Bacteroidales bacterium UBA3868 | reverse complement strand
ACGCTTGTGTATGATTTTTTTATATTTTTGCAGCATGTTTTCCACGGAAAACGGACGTTCTTTAGTTTTCGTGCAATCGCTTTTTGTTTGTCAAAGAAATCTAGCAAATTTTAAACAACAGCAGAAAAGCAATTACAGTGATCATGTCTGTAACAGGCGTGGATTGTTTTTTGTTTTCTGCTTGGGTTTTGCTAGAACCTCTTTGACGACAAAGACAGGCCGCGCCTTTTTTCGTGCCTGCCAGTGAAGCTTTTGCAGTATGTTTTATCAATGATTATAAATATCAAAATTTAATATTATGGAAAATCTTCAATCTGCAGCGCTGATACGGCAACAGATTCAAAACCGATGTCCAGAGGTGGAAAAACGCCCCGGCGTCTATCGCTGGTGGTTTCCCAAAGCTGAAGCAAAAAAACTATTGGCTAATTTCAAGAATCGCACTTTGATAGACGACAGGAAACTTCAAGAACGTTCTATTCAAGGAGCGCCTTATCTTGCGTTATATTTCGGCATCAGCAACGACATGAGTCGGCGTATCCGCTGGCATATCCGCGGTCCGTTCAAGAGTTCCACGCTGCGGAGGACGTTGCGGGCTATTATTGCTCCAGACGCGGATGACAAGACAGCCGAAGCAATCGTCAACAAGCTAATCGACAGCTGTTTCTGGGAATGGGAATACACCGAGACCGTGGATCGGGCAGAATGCCGGGAAACAGAGGAACTCGCCCAACATAAGTTCGCCTATCCGCTCAACATCAGCAAGAACAACACGGTGCCTCCCGAATGGATTGCAGAGCTGAAACAGTTGAGAGCTGATTTGAAAAAGTAAAGGGACACCTTCAAATAAAAAGAAACGACTATGGGATTTTTATTTTTCCGTTCATCAAAAGATGACATCGACAAGCAAATTGCTTCTAAAAAAAAGCAGATTGAGGATTTGAAAGCAAAAATCGATTCCGCGAAAAGAAGCATTGCCGACGCAAAAGCATACAACAAGGCCGTTGGCAAAAAGTCCGTGACATACGAAGGGCTTGAACACACGATGAAAAGAAACAAGGAGATTTTAGCCCAGCTGAAAGAAGACCTTGCAAAACTGCGTGAGAAGAAAAAGAGATAACAAACTAAAAAAAAATTACGATGGCAAAACAAATCAAAGTTTATGGCCAGTCACAGAAATGGACGGCCTTGGGAATTGTGGCGGCTTATCTTGAAATGCACCCGAACGCCACACTTGCCGATTTGCAGAAAGCATTCCCGAAAAATGAAATCGGCAACGAAATCGATTCTGTGGACAACATTTCGGGCAAGAAGAAGTCGGACGATTTTGAAGAAAAACTCGCCAAGCAAGTTGGGGATATGGACATGTTCCTGACCCTGAAAGACGGGACAAAAGTGGCCTTTACCAATCCGATGTGGCCCGCCGACAAATTCCAGAAAATCGCGCAATTGGCACAGCGATATGGTATTGGTTTTGAAGTCAGTGAAACGGAAAAAGGGGCTGGCAAGCGTGGCAACTACCGTTTGGAGGTTCTTTCGGAAAAGAAGAAATGTAACTGGCTTCTCTGGCTGATTCTCGCCATCATCATTTTGGGTGTCGTCGCATATTTCGCAATGCGTTAAAACATTGAATACAATTAGATTAAAGGAGGCCGCCGAAAATCCGGAAAAGAGTAGGCACTAATGCATTAAAAAACGTTTTTTATGGCAACAGGAAAAATCACGAAAGGTGACAAAAAAAGAGGCAAAAAGATTGCCGGTCACATGGTTTGGCAAAATGAAGACAACTCCATCGAAGTGAGCAAGGAGATGGTTGAAAAATGCGGCTCCGTAAAAGCTGCTTTGAGAGAGTTGGCTACCCAGGCCGGATTCAAATTCGATCCGGATTGGACAGTCCAACAACTCGGGAAAAAATTGTTGGATTTTGCCGAAGGAAAGTAATTTTCAAGCAAGGTGGGGCCTACCGCCCCACCTTGTTCTTAAAAAAACAGCGAGATGAAAGTTCTACTTTGGATTCTGAACATTCTGAACCCCATAATCCTTATAGCAGCCGTGGGCTATTTCGCCATGGGCGACATTGAGGATTGGGTGCTTTATGCTGGTGCCGGCTCGGCTTTGCTTGGCCTGATCATCGGTTTCACCGGATGGGGCGAGACAGTGCCGCCACGCTGGTTCTGGGTGAAAAGCAGCGTTGACCTTCTTGACAGCCGCATCTTCACCGCACTGAGCTACGCCTTCCAATTCTTCTGCATTCCCGCCGCAGTGGCTTGCATTATTGAATTCTTGTAGAGCTCAACATTACACAATATGAATTTTTTGAAAGACACAAACACCCACGTAGAAGCTCGCCACACTCCAAAGTACGAGTCTCTCCGCTCTTTGGCACGTGCTGTTCTCCAAAAAAGTGAGATTCTCCCAAAAGACGTGGGATTTCTCACACAAAAAGCCGTTGGATTAGGAATGGATCCTGAAGAATTCAGGCTGCTTTGGGAATCCTTGGTCGCAGCAAAAAAACGAGCTTGCAAAGGATCATTATTCAGAAAACAGAAATACGACGATTATTTCGATACCGACCAATTCAATCAAGATTTTGATGAAGTATTTTTGACGGAAGAGGAACGAAATGACAAAATGATGTCTGAAATCAGTTTTTTCGGAAAAATCTTAGGGGAAAACAGCGTGTTTGATGAAGCCCTTTCCTTAGTTGAAAAATGTAAAAAAGTTAAAATATAGCACCTGACATACTTTTATTAGTAATAGACTTTTGAACTTTGCCCATGGACATCTTGAATAAAGTTAAAGAAAATGTGAACTTTAAAGAAGGCGTGACAAAAATTTCAGCCAAGATTTCTGACATGGCGCAGTCAGGGAAAGAAATAGGGGAGGAGCTATTTCGCCGAAACAGAGAGAGAAAAGAGAATGACTCCGAAGAGGAAATGGAGGAAAAGGGGGCGAAAATGTTGGAAGTCTTGGACTGGGCGTTTGACAAGGCCAACGGCAACATCCCCGGCTTGGGCTCCAGCCGCGATATGGCCCAAAAATACCTTGACAAGTATGGCAATGTAAACACTGCCATCCACCATCTCGTCAATTGGCAAATCACCTCTTCCGCCACAACGGGTTTTGTCACCAGTTTCGGCGGGCTGCCCACCATGGCCTTCACATTGCCTGCGAACATTGCCGGTGTGATGGGCATCCAACTTCGAATGATTGGAGCCATTGCAGAATTAGGCGGATATCATGAGAACACCGAGGAGAAAAAGACCGGGATGTATCTGTGCCTTCTCGGGTCGCAGGCAGGCAATGTGTTATCAAAAACCGCTGGACAATTCGCTGTCAAGTTCACCACCGCATCCTTGAAAAAATTGCCGGGCACCGTGCTGACCAAGATCAATCAGGCGGTGGGGTTCCGTCTGTTCACCAAATTCGGACAGAAAGGGCTCGTTAACATCCACAAAGCAATTCCCGTGTTGGGCGGTGTTGTGGGCGGAACCGTTGACGCGATGTCAACCTACGCCATCGCCAAAGCCGCAAAAGCCCTTTTTCTGAACGAGATCATCGACTTCGAGAAACAAGAGCAAATCGAAATCGCAAAGGCCAAACTGATTCTCAACATGGCTCTTGTAGATGGCGTTTTTTCGCAAGATGAGGAGGAACTGCTTAAAGTGTTGGTGGGCAGTATGAACATTTCGGACAAAAACAGAACCCTCCTGTTTGCGGAGATTGACAATCCGAAGCAACAAAAAGTGGATTTGACACTTTTCAAAGACGATTTGATGAATGCCACGACCCTCTTGTCCGGTCTGTCACAGTTGGCGAAAGCGGACGGCACACTCCATCCTGCCGAAAAGCTCTATCTCCACACGTTAGGGAAAGAGTTAGGCTACGCGGACGATGCCTTGAAGATGCTTGTGGACTGACGGAGATCTTCCAAAAAAAGACAGGATTATTCCACCAGCAGAGATAGAGTATCGGTAATCTCTTTCATGTGAAGATAATAACTCATTCTGTACGCAGCTGTTAAAGATTCTTCCAGCTCGGAACATTTGGGATACTTTTTTATAATGGCATCCAAAATGACTTTTTCCCGTTCCTCGTAGTTACGGTTATCAGGTATTATCCGTCCGTATTCCGCTTGTTCCATGAGCTTGTCTTCTGCAGCACGATACCGAACCCAAAACGGTTCAAAGATAGTGTCCACACTCTGCTCAATCATCAGTAAGGCGCCTTGCGGGAGTTCCTGCTTTTGGGAGACACTTTCTGTTCTTTGGAAGACTACAATGTCCTTGGATGGTGTTTGGAAAGTGTCGGAATGTTGGGCTTCAGGAATTCCTGAACTTGGGGTAGGAAGAGAATGGATTGGTGAAGGTTTGCTTTTGCTTAGCAGCCATACGCCGCCCAACAGAACCAAGATGCAGGTTATTGGGAGCAATATGAAAACGTAGAGTCTTTTTTGCTGCATCCGCCGCAGAATCTCGTCCGCATTCCGGAAGCGCCGTTCGCGGTTTTCTTGCGTACATTTGTGGGCGATGCGCCGATAAGAATGCGGAAAAAGCAGTCGCACAATCTTTCCGAACGAGTATATGTCCGCGCGGCAGTCAATGGGTGTGTCGCCTTTCTTTTGTTCGGGGGCGGCATAATTTTCAGAACCGGCGGGCTGTTTCAATACCCCGTGCCAGTCGCTGTCCGCCAACCCGAAATCGATGATCTTCACATTGTGCCCGTTGCGGGTTATAAGTATATTGTCGGGCTTGAGATCACGATGAATAATCTGCAAACTGTGGTAATACGCCATCGCCTCTAATAGTTCCTGCATTATTTTTCTGCGAGCTAGACGTGAGGGATTCTGCGTCAGATATTCTTTGAGGGTAAGGCCATCCACATACTCCATCACGATGCAAGGACCCGCCACGGGGTCGTTTTCTTTGCTGAACGTATGGACGATATTGGGATGGTCCATACGGACACCCAGTTCAAATTCCTTGGTCAGCAGGCTGACATAGACCTCCTTGTGCTGGTGCTCGGGCTTCAACCCTTTAAGTATAAACCACTTGCCGTATCGTTGAGCTTTAAATAGCCGGTTGAATCCCTCGGAAGGGATTTCCGTATACGCAGTGAACACGTCCGAGATATTCTCGAAAGAGGAGGTGATTTCGCCGGAGGATGAGGAGTCGCTTGAAGACATGATGATGAATAAGGTTTGCAAAAATACAAAAAATATAGGTGGAAAAATGTTTCGTAAAATTCGTACCTTTGCAGCCGATTTTCTTTAAAAAGCATTGAATATGATCCCATTGGAAAACTACCCGTACACTGATGCGCAGATTCAGGAGCGCATAGCCGAATACACCCGCAAGGGCAACCCGTACATGGATGAGCAGCAAGCTTATCGTTTCATATTGAATTGTATAGACCTGACCACGCTTGAGGGCACTGACAACCGTGCCGTGGTGGAGGCGCTCTGCCAGCGTGCCATCGATTTCAGGGATGACGCACGCAACATCAAAAGCACGGCCGCCGTGTGTGTGTATCCGCCGTTTGCCGCCATCGCCAAAGAAAAACTGAAAGGCACGGACATCCATGTGGCGTGTGTGGCGGGCGCGTTTCCTGCCGGACAGTCGCCCATTGAGGTGAAACTCGCCGAGGTGCGCTATGCGCTGGAGCAGGGCGCCGACGAGATCGATATGGTCATCTCGCGCGGCAAGTTCCTGGAAGGCAACTACCAGGAGGTCTATGACGAGATAAAAGCCATCCGGGAAGCGTGCGCCGGAGCACGACTGAAAGTCATATTGGAAACAGGCGAGCTGAAGACCGCCGACAACATCTACAAGGCCTCGCAACTGGCTATTGCCGCGGGCGCGGATTTCATCAAGACCTCCACCGGAAAGATAGCGGTGAACGCCACTCCCGAATCCTTCCTGGTTATGCTGGATGCGATCAAACAGCACTACGAGAAAACCGGCGAAATGGTGTCCATAAAACCCGCCGGAGGCATATCCGACCCGGATACCGCCCTGAATTTCGTCTCCATCCTGGCTAATGTGCTGGGTGATAAATGGATGAATAACGGTCGCTTCCGAATAGGTGCCAGCAGACTCGCCAATAAGATATTTGACAAAATTCAATAATTTTTTTTGCTAAATAGTGGAATGTGAATAAAATAATTGTATTTTTGCAGCCCTTAAAAAAGTAAGTATTTTTAACATTAAAAATTTAAATTTAAGAATTATGACAAAAGCAGAAATCGTTAATGAAATTGCAGGTAAGACTGGTTTTGACAAAGGTAGTGTTCAAACTATCGTAGAAGTATTCATGTCATCCGTTAAGAGCTCCATGATTAAAGGCGATAATGTTTACTTGAGAGGTTTTGGCAGTTTCATCATCAAACAAAGAGCACAGAAAACAGCTCGTAATATTTCCAAAAAAGAAACGATCACAATTCCTGCCCACAATATTCCGGCTTTCAAACCTTGCAAGACTTTCGTGAACGCAGTTAAGAAATCTACGAAATAATTATTAACCTTTAAACTATTACAATATGCCAAGTGGAAAAAAGCGCAAACGCGCTAAAATGAACACGCACAAACGTAAAAAAAGACTCAGAAAGAACAGACATAAGAGCAGATAATGCATTTGTGTGAATCGAAATGAAAACTAAATGTCCTGCGGGGCATTTAGTTTTCATTGTTTATAGAGAAATTGCTTATGAGCGAGAATGAAATAACAAAAGAGATTGTTATTACTTCCCACAACAACGAAGTCCAGGTGGCGCTTCTGGAGGATAAGAAACTCGTGGAAATCCACTCTGAGAAAGCTTCGTCGCAGTTCTCTGTCGGTGACATTTATTTAGGCAAGGTAAGGAAAATCATGCCCGGTCTCAACGCCGCATTCGTGGATGTGGGCAGTGAGAAGGACGCTTTCCTTCACTATTTGGACCTTGGCGTGCACGCCAGAACCGTGAACGCCTTCGTGAGTCAAGCCATCACAACAGGCAAGCGCAGCATCAGCCGCGTGCAGTATCTGGAGGATGTGCCTAAGAATGGGAAAATCAGCGATGTGCTGACCTCCGGACAACAGATAATGGTACAGGTGGCCAAGGAACCCATATCCACAAAAGGCCCCCGTATCACCACAGAAATTTCATTCGCTGGACGATACCTCGTGCTGGTTCCCTTCGGCGACAAGGTTTCCGTCTCACAGAAAATCAGAAGCACGGCTGAACGCAAACGCCTCAAATCCCTCGTGCAGGGCATAAAACCCCGCAACTTCGGCGTCATTATACGAACCGTGGCCGAAAACAAGAGCGTTGAGGAACTGTCGTCCGATTTGGACCAACTGCGCTATAAATGGGATACGGCGGTGGAGAACCTCTTCGCCTCCAAGGCCCCGATGCGCATCATACAGGAGATGGACTGCGTGACCACCATGATGCGCGACCTGCTGAATGACTCTTTCCATGCCATTTATGTGGACAATCAGGAGACTTTCAAGGAAGTAAAGAACTATATGCACCTCTATGCCCCCGAGCAAGAGGACATCGTGAAGCTGTACAACGACAAACAGCCCATTTTTGAGAAATTTAACGTAGCCAAACAGATAAAGGGCTCCTTTGGCAAGGTGGTGACCGTGAAAAACGGTGTCTATCTGATTATCGAACACACCGAAGCCATGCATGTGATTGATGTGAACAGCGGCAATCGCGTGAAAGCCAACCAGACTCCTGAGGAGAACGCCCTGAACACCAATATGATAGCGGCTGCGGAAATAGCCCGCCAACTCCGACTCCGGGATATGGGCGGCATCATCACCATTGACTTTGTTGACCTGCACGATCCCAAGAACAAGGCGACGCTCAACAAGGCCATGGCGGATTTCATGCACAACGACAAGGCAAAACACACCATATTACCCCTTAACAAGTTTGGCCTGATGCAAATCACACGCCAGCGTGTGCGCCAGGCCACCATTATAGAAACCACCGAACAATGTCCAACCTGTAAGGGAACGGGCAAGATAAAACCCCCAATTCTCATCGAGGATGAGATCAACAATACCTTGGAGTTTCTATTTGACAAGCAACAGGAATCCAAGATTACCATCATGGTGCATCCATTTGTGTATGCTTTTCTAAAACAAGGATTTCCATCTATTTTGCTAAAGTGGAGGTTTAAGTATAAAAAGCGTATCCGACTGGTTTCGAACCAGAGTTACCATCTGATGGAACACCGATTCTTTAATGGGAAAATGGACGAGATTATATTGTGGAACGAACCCCTGAACAACTAATATGGACATACCCGCAGAACTGTTAGCCAAACTGGAACGCTATTGCGCCTATCAGGAGCGCAGTGAGGCGGAAGTGCGCAAAAAAATGGGCACTTTGGCCGTTCCCGTGGCCATGGCCGATGAGATTGTGAAGGAGTTGAAGGCGTGTGACTTCCTGAATGAGACCCGTTTTGCGGAGACCTATGTGCGCAGCAAACTCAAGGAGAAATGGGGAAAACTCAAAATCCGCCAAGGACTCTACCAGAAAGGCATCGCAGCCGAGGTGATTCAGGAACAAATGGATCTGATTGACGATGACCAGTATATGGATGTTGTTCGCGACACCATTGAGAAATGGAAACGGCTGAACAGCAAAGACGCCGATAACCGTCCGAAACTCATCCGCCACATGCTGTCCAAAGGGTTCGCCATGGATGATTTCATGTCCTTGTTGAAGTAAACAATTGATTTTTAACGCAAACCAACCTATAATGATTACGGCAGATCAAGTAAAAGACCTTCTAACCAGGCTCGGTGAGCTAAGGAGGTATCTTTGACATCGATGGGAAGTTGTCAGAGATAGAACAGAAAGAGAAAATAACGCTCCAAGACGGTTTCTGGGATGACCCGAAGGCGGCAGAGAAGCTCATGCGAGAAATCAGCAATGTGAAGGCATGGGTGAACGATTATACGAAAGCGGGGGAACTAGTTGAGGAAGTGTCGGTTACCAATGACTTTTTCAGTACAGGTGACGCCACCGAGGCGGAACTGGATGCGGCGTATGCAGCTGCCTTGAAAGCCGTGGAGAATCTGGAATTCCGCAATATGATGCGCGACGAGGAGGACTCGCTGAATGCGGTCATCAACATCAATTCCGGTGCCGGTGGCACCGAGAGCTGCGACTGGGCGGAAATGCTCTTGCGTATGTACATGCGCTGGGCCGAGCGGAACAATTACTCGGTCAAACTCCTCGACCGTCAGGATGGCGATGTGGTGGGGCTGAAGTCCGCTTCCATCGAGATTGAGGGCTCATACGCTTTCGGCTATCTCAAAAGTGAGATCGGCGTGCACCGGTTGGTCCGTCTTTCCCCATTTGACGCTGCAAACCGCCGGCACACAACCTTTGCCTCCGTATTTGCCTATCCGATCATCAACGATGACATTGTGATAGAAATTAATCCCGCCGACATCAGTTGGGACACCTACCGTTCGAGCGGCCACGGCGGACAGAATGTGAACAAGGTGGAGACCGCCGTACGCCTGCACCATGAACCCTCCGGCATTGTGGTGGAGTGTCAGGTGACACGCTCGCAGATCCAAAACCGTGAGATGGCCATGCGCATGCTCAAATCACGCCTGTATCAGATTGAATTGGAAAAGAAACGCGAGAAACTGGCGGATATAGAGAGCACGAAGAAGAAAATCGAGTGGGGGAGCCAGATACGCAGCT
>DGGS01000070.1 GCA_002392325.1 Bacteroidales bacterium UBA3868 | reverse complement strand
AAGCCGATCAGCGGGGAGGGACCGTTGTAGGGCTTCTCGCTGTCGATGCGGATGTCGTAGCCGGGGTCGTACCAGCTGCCGCCGATCGCGACGCCGCGCTCATCAACCATCTCCGCCGCGTTGCCGCACATATTGTAGAGACCGTAGGCGTTACGGTAGTATGTCTTTACCGGCACTGTGGGGAGAATATGATATTTTACAGACCAAAGACCCATCACCTTGTACCCATCGTCCGTGCGGGAGATATACATTTCGGGGACATGCCAATAGTTATATCTGGTTTTTTTATAAATGGTTTCAAGAAATGGAGAACCATTAGAATAGGATGCATTAGGGTCACCACAACTTGCCGCACCCCGCCATTGTTCTCGAGTAGGCAGCATATATTCCCACTCCGGACTTGCTATCTTCTCATTCAGCCACTGGCAAAACAGTTGTGCGCTTTCGTAGCTGATGTTCACCACCGGGTAATTGGCATAAACCGGTGCCCAGTCTCCCTGATTTTGCAGGAACTCGTCAACAGGTCTGTCCAACCAGGGAGCCCAGCCCTCGTTATGGACACGGGCCGACTCGTAATCCTTCATCCGGCCCTGTGCTTTCAAATCCTCCAGAAAGGCGTCATACACCTTGTTGGACACCTCCGTTTCCAACATGCGGAATCCCGCCAGCGTGATTTCCTGAGACGCGTACACTTCCATGTTCGTGTCGCGGATGTACTCGCTGTAATGCACCGAGGGAATTTCCACGAAAGTCCCCACAAGCTGTTTCTCCAATTTCACGGTTTTCTTGTCAGGCTTCTGCGCCCAAGCCGCCACCACTGCGGCGATTAAAAGGATGGTCAGGGTTATTTTTTTCATAATGGATAAGGTTTTGATGAAAGGTTTCTATAGATATGAACGTGGTTTTTGACGGAAATCTTGGGCGGTTGTATGTTTTTTTTCATCGGGCGTATGCGATACGCCCTCTACAGTCCGATTCCCCACAATTATCCATTATCAATTATCAATTATCCCGCACCGTCTCCACTGGCTCGAACCGCAGCGACAGCGCTGACTGTACCGTGACGACCAACACCGTGAGGGCCAACAGGATAACGTATGCAAGGAGGAACACCCAGACGGCGATGGAGGCGTGGGCGACGAAGAGCTTCAGCCACTGGCGGAGCAGCAGGAGGCTGACGGGCACGGAGAGCAGGAAGGCGACGGTGCAGAGGAGGGCGTACTTGCCGTTGGTGCGGGCGAGCAGCTGTCCCGTGGAGGAGCCGAAGATCTGCCGCAAGCCCAGCTCGGGACGGCGGTAGGTCATCTCCAGCAGCAGCATCCCCGCCACACCCATCAGCGCGAGCAAAACCGCCACTCCGCATAGGATGAACAACCCTTTTGATAGGCCGGCCTCCTTGGAGTAGAGCCCTTCCAGATCATCCTCCAAGGTGCTGACTTTCAACTCGCCATCATCCCCGAAATCGTGGGCTAATCTGCGGATGCCCTGCACCAGGGCAGCAGTGTCGGCCCCGTCGTTGTACTTCACGAAGAAGTGCCCCGTCATCATCCCAAGCTCACTGACGAGCTCCAATGCCATCGGCTGGATGGTGTCGTAAAGCGGTCGGAAGTGGAAGTCGTGCGCGAAGCCCACAATCTGGGTCTTCATCATCCCGTCGGAAAAATTGTAATACCAGTTCAACTGCAGATGATACTGTTCCTGCGCTTTTCGGTTGAAAATCACATAACGCAGTGTATCAGCCGTATCGCACTTTTCAAACGGGATTCCGTCGGCCATCTTAATACCGAAAAAGGTCAAGAAATTCGGTGCCACGCTCATCACGTTGAAGATCGCATTCGTGGCGGAATCACCCTCGGCCGTCCACATCGGGCGCCCGAATATCGAATAGCCCTGACGGAGAATGTTGTGCGAAGCAAACGTCACATCGCTTACGTCGGGTAGCTTTTTCAGCGCAGCAGCAAATTCGTTTGTCTTTTGGTAGTTGACATCCGCACTGAAATTCAATACGTTGTGCGTCTGAAAGCCCATGTCATACTGTTTGAGGTAACGGTTTTGGACATCGACATACAGCGTGCAGGTCAGGATGACGGAGGCGAGGAAGAATTGCAACCCGATGAAGAGCGTACGCAACCGGATCCCCGTCTTCGAGAAGCCGTAGTTGCCCTTCAGCGCGACATCAGGTGACACAGCAGTGACCATTCGCGTTGGGTAAATGGAAACGATAACTCCGACAAAGATGGACAACAATAAGGTAGTCAGGATGATAGGGACATTGCCGGACAAGGTGACGGGGTTGGACAGCATGGGGATTTCGGGTAGGCGGGTGCAAAGCAGGAAGAGGACGAAAGCGATGAGGAAGGCCACGAGCGACAGGGTGATATAGCCTTTCGCCATCGACCACCATATTCCGCAGTCCGACTCGCCAAGCACCTTGCGGGTGTTAATACGGCGCATCCGCAGGGGCGCCTCCGCGATGGCGAAGTTGGCAAAGTTGAGGAAGGCGATGAGCAGCACCGCCCACGCGATGCCGGCCAGACAGTTCGTCACGAAGCGGCTCACCGTTCCATAATCAGATTCCACATCCGTCTCGAAGCGGATATCCTTGGCCGCCACTAAGCGTACCACCGGCGCACCGGTCCGTGCCTGTGCCTTCTGAAAACACTCGTATTGGGCTGTGATTCGTGCCGCTATCGTATCCTCCGACGTGCCTGGTTTCAACTTCACATAGAAGCATCCCATCGGATCCGGTTTCTCCATCTTGGCCTTCACCAGCACAGGCGTATGGTCGGCAGAGTCAGTGGAAGCCCTGAGTCTCAGCATCTTCGTATGCCCAGCCTTTGTTCTCATGTTTATATTTGACCCGGCAATGAGAAATGGTTCCTCCTTTTTCTCGGTTTCGCTGCGCAGATGTAGCCTTGTGAACAGCGTGTCGGTTTCCATTCGAGTGGTGAAGACCCAATAATAGAACGGTTCCGGCCACGGCCACTTCGCATTTAGGGAGTCCCTGTTGACACTGACAATCTCGTATTTCAAGCGAGGCGGATCGAAGAAGATCACAGGATTCCCGATAGAGTTGTTTTCGGGCAGGTCTTGATACACCGCCACCACCCGATACCGCAGGAGCGTATCTTCTTCCGGCTCCAAGAACTTTTTGTTGCGGTATTCCATCTCAAGATACTCGCCGACGGCATTTCCCTTTGTGAAAAGTTTGTCGGCCAACGATTTCGGCATTACAACCTCGTGGTCAGTATCCAGATGGGCAAAATCGCCCGCCACGCACTTGAATCCGAAAAACGGAAAGAAGTCCGTGTCATAGATCTGGATGAAAGAGACATCAGTAAGGTCTTTCGCCGGATTATGCAACATAAAGTAATCGTAACCGTACAGGTTGTGGAACGAGCTTGTCGCTTCCACCTCTTTCTGACTGTTGAGGAATGCTGCAAGATTGCTTTGTGTAACGTAATCGGAAAATCCTTGTCCGATACGGTTGTCCTCCACGCGATACATCCGTTCGGAGTCCGCGAAGCAGCGGTTGTAGCGCCGGTCGTAGCGGACCTGCGCCATGAGGATCATGAAGACGGCCAGGGCGGTGGCGAGGCCGAGGATGTTGAGGATTTTTGGGGTGTGTTTCATATTGGGTTGGTTTTTGGTTCTTGTGTGAACCCCACACTACGCTTCGCTTGTATGGGGTTAATTGCACTGCGTGCGTTTAGCCTCTCCGAGGCGGTGCGTCACCGAGACATCATCATTTATCGCTGCACCATTCCGGCCGACGATAGGAGGCCGGAATATCCTACTCGCAAGAGCACGCATCATCGTTCAATCGTTCCGTCTTGCATCTTCACGATGCGGTGCGCGAACCCGGCGTCGTGAGCGGAGTGGGTGACCATGACTATGGTGGTGCCGGCGGCGTTGAGGTCGCAGAGCAGGTGCATGACGTCGAGGCCATTGTGGCTGTCGAGGTTGCCGGTGGGCTCATCGCAGAGGATGAGCTGCGGGTTGGAGACGACCGCCCGGGCCACGGCGACACGCTGCTGCTGCCCGCCGGA
>DGGS01000105.1:3767-6041 GCA_002392325.1 Bacteroidales bacterium UBA3868 | reverse complement strand
CAAACGCGCCATCTCAAAGTGCTGCTTGTGCCCCGGCGTGTCTCTCCACCAGGAATCGTTGGTGATGACCGTGAGCACATTGGCCCCGTTTTGCACGAACCGGCGCACCACATCTCCATATATGGATTCGTAACATATTGCGGCACAGGTTTTTAATTGTTTTCCGTGTGCGTCAAATTCAAAGGTGCGCTGTTCGGTGTCTTTTCCTAAAGAACTGCTTACTCCGCCTAAATTGATTAACATATCGCCGAGAAAACCGAACACTTTGGGAAAGGGCAACGATTCCACTCCGGGTACCAAACGGCTCTTGTGGTAATGTCCGCAGTAGTGGTTTTTATTGTAAAGGACAGCGGTGTTGTAGAAATCCATATAATGAATGGCATCCACTTGCTTGGCGGTGGCCGTGGCCTTATGGTCGAAGAATTCGAAAGTGGACAACCCCAAAATGAAATTCAGATTTGGAAGTTTCGCAATAGCGGTGTCAAGCAACGGGAAACATCCGTAATTGGTGGAGGTTTCATCGTACCGTTTGTTTTGTAAGGCGGCAAGCAGAATGCTGTGCGCTATGCTGGACTCAGGGCACACCACCAAATTCGTCTTTTCGTTCAGATACGGACCTGCCACATCTAAAATGCGCTGCGCCTCCTCTGTGTTGGTCAGCCGGTACTCCTCTTCCCACACTTCCGTGTTGGGCTGCACAATCACCGCCTCAATCGGGGTGCTTTTGTCGATGCTCTTCACATGATAATGGTACATGGCGGTGGAGAGCATGGCGGGAATGCCCAAACAGGCTATGAATATGGTGTATGCCCAACCCGCGCGGCGGTTGTACTGGCGTTCGTGCACGATGATCCAGTATAGCAGGTAGTTGAGCAGCAGCACCCATAGTGTACCGCCCAACGCACCCGTAATGGAGTACCACTGCACCCAATGCGGACAAACCGCGAACACATTGCCCAAATTGAGCCAGGGCCAGGTCAGATCCCAAGTCAGATGCAGTTTTTCAAAAGCAATCCAGAAAGCGATGAACATGATGGGATGCGTCCAAGTGTGCTTGGAATGCTTGCGGCAACAATGCCACAAACCGAACACCAGCGACATCAGCATGGCGTTCAGCACACTCGCGGCAATGCCTCCGGGCACGGTCGTGTAACATATCCAGTATGTGGTTATCGCATTCCAAATCAGGAACGCGGGATAGGAAAAGATGAACCCTTTCCAGAACGAGACCTTGCTTCCTTTTTTCAACAACTCATCACTCATCAGGAACAACGGGATGAATGCGAAGAATATGAGGAACGGCAGCCCGTGCGGATACCAGGAGAAGGTAAACAGCAGGCCGCTGACGAGACTGAACAGGATGAGTTTATACCATTTCATGGAATTGGAGAGCTTGGGGTTGGGAGATTATCAATTTGATTGTTGATCTTTGAGTTTTGAATTGTACTTGTCAATGCCTTCGCGCAGGAACTTGATGTATTTGTCTTTGTCGCGTTCGTAGTAGGTGGGACCGGACAGGATGTTGCCGTCGGGATCCACCACGAAATAACAGGGCTGTGAGTTCTCGTGATAGAGCGTTTGCTCAATATGTCTGTTCTTGGCGCCGAGCATGGTGATGGGGTCCCCATCGGCGTTTTTAAGTTTTCCGGATTCCGAATCGGGCAGGGGAATTACCTTGTCATCGGCGTACATGGTGCACACGATGACCTCCTCGGCGAAGATGCGGCGCACCTCCGGGTCAATCCAGACGGCGTTCTCCACATTGCGGCAGTTGGTGCAACCGTGGCCGGTGAAGTCCAGAAACACGGGCTTGCCCTCTTTCTTGGCCACGCGCAACGCTTGGTCGTAGTCGAAATAACCCTTGATGCCAAATGGAATCTCCAACTTGTCGGCATACATCGGTTCCTCGGTCCATTGGTATGTGGACGCATTGCCACCGCCGTTGCCACTCTCGTTGCGCACGATGGCGGAGATGTCGAAATCCTGCGTGGTCATTGGCGGCAACCAGCCAGAGATGGCCTTCAGCGGCGCGCCGAACATGCCTGGAATCATATAGACGACGAAGGTGAACACGAATACGGCCAAGGTGAAACGGAACCAACTCTTCTGCACGGGATAATCATCATCCAGCGGGAAGCGGATTTTGCCCAAAAGGTACAGGCCCAGCAGGGAGAACAGCACAATCCAGAAGGCGAGATACACCTCGCGGTCGAGGATGCCCCAATGGTAGGTCTGGTCGGGCACATTGATGAATTTCAAGGCGAAAGCCAACTC
>DGGS01000105.1:0-3660 GCA_002392325.1 Bacteroidales bacterium UBA3868 | reverse complement strand
TTTTTTCAACAAACCCGGGAACAGGGCGAACAGGGTGAACGGCACCGCGATGCCCAATGAGAATCCCAGCATGCCGATAATGGGTTTCAGGAACGAGCCGCCGGCAGCGTTCAGGGCCACCGCGCCCGCGATAGGCAGCGTACATGAGAAGGACACCAATACCAGGGTTAAAGCCATGAAGAAGATGCCAACCATACCGCCTTGGCGCTGGCGCTTGGCCGAGCCGTTAACCCAGGAGCTGGGCAGCGTGATCTCAAAGTAACCCAGCAGCGAGAAAGCGAATATTAGGAAAATAACGGCAAACAGCAGGTTCGGTATCCAGTGCGTGCTCATGATGTTTCCCAGGTCAGCTCCGAAAATGGCTGACAAAACGAGTCCGAAGACGAGGAATATCAAAACGATAAAGAATCCGTAGAGTAGGGCGTCGCGTTTTCCCTTGTGCCCCTCCTTGGAGAAGAAGGAGACGGTCATCGGTATCATCGGGAACACGCAGGGCATCAGCAATCCCACCAAACCGCCCAGTACGGCACCGAGGAAATATTTCCACAACGACTCCTCTTTCTGCTCATTGGCGTCAGTGTTCTGTGTCGGTTCGTCTTTTGCTGGGTTGAGCTGTGCCTTGGAGGCAGTGTCAGGGCTTATATTCTGGTCATTGTCCTTTTCCTTGTCCCCGTCCTCATTCATCGCCACCTTGTCAAATCCCTTGATGTCGAAGGCGAACTTCTGTTCCACTTGCGTGCATCGCCCGTCTTTGCAAGCTTGTCCTTCCAGTTTCCCTTTGATGGTGAAGGGCTTGTTATCAAGCACTTGCACCCGCTGCTTGAAGGTGACTTGCTGATTGAAAAACTTTGAAGTACCGAACATCTCATCCGTCTCCTCTATCGGTTTTGGTTCCGTCACTTTGCCAATGCGCTTGTATTGTGCGCTTTTGTCAAAGTTGAACACAATAGGCAATTCAATGCCTTTGGTGTATTGGGAGTAAAGATGCCAATTCTGTTCAATGTTGGCCTTGAACTGCAGTTCCGCAACGGAATCGTTGATTTTGACGGTTTGGAATGTCCATTTTACGGGAGTTTCCTGTGCGAATACACAACAAACGCTAAGCATTAGCGCCAGCGAAGATAGGATAATGAGTTTGAGTTTATTCATACAAATGATATATAATAAAATTGCAAAAATATAAAAAATGAGATTACAACGCTAAAGAAAAATGTTTTGCGGAATTGACGGTGAGATGGAATATTTTTTAGTATTTTTGTCCTTTTGAAGAAGGAAATGCGCTGTTGGATGTGAATTTATTTATATATCTGTAAATTTGATAGTTATGAATGATGATAGTACATTGGAAACTGTAGCCACGACCAATTTTCCCGCCCAGGCCGAAGTGATACGCTCAGTGCTGGAGTCGGGCGGTTTCGAGGCCTTTGTGGTCAATTCCAACGCACCCACATATGTGGGGCTGGTGGAAAGTGTGCGCGTGATGGTCGAGTCCTCCCAAGTGGAAGCCGCCCGAAAGTTCCTCGCCGAAAACCAAGAAGCAGTGGCCAGCGAGGAGTGATTAGTGCCCTTTCCCCGTTCACCAATTTCACTATTTACCCTTTTACTCCTTTTTTATGCAAAATACAAACTCCTTTTCTTTCGTGACCGCTAACGCCAAGATGGCCGATGTGCTGTCGCATCATAACCACCTGATTAACCTGCTGCCCCGACTCGGTATTCCCTTGGGATTCGGCGAGAAGACGGTGGGCATGGTGTGCGAGGAAAACCAAGTGTCGCTCCCGCTGATGCTGCTCGTGTTCAATGTCTATGTGCGCCCTGATTTCGTGCCCGACGGAGATGACCTCCGGCAATGCCCCATTGAGGAAATTGTGGATTACCTGAAGGCATCGCACAAGGATTATCTGGAGTACTCATTCCCCCATATCGAGAACCACTTGCGCGGCGTGGTGCAGGATTGGAATGTGAAGTACAGGACCTCCATCACCATGTTTTTCGAGGAATACAAGAAAGAGGTGGAGAACCATTTCAAATATGAGGAGAAAAATGTGTTCCCATTCGTGCGGAATCTGCTCCTGCACACCGCCACCGCCAAAGAGGCATCCAAAGTCTGGCAGTTCGAGAAGCAGCACAGCAATATTGAGGACAAGCTGCGCGATTTCACCAGCTTGCTCGTCAAGTATGTGCCTGAGGATGTGTCGCAGCGCGAGCGCATCAACATGCTGAATAATATATTTTCCCTTTCGGATGACATTGAGAAACATGCCATTATTGAGGAGAAGATCTTATTACCGTACATTAAAATTTTGATGGATGATGAAAAACTATAAGATTGCGATAGCCGATCCGTCACCCATCATACTCACGGGCATGTCCGTCATCATAAAGGAGTTGGCGGATTATGATGTGGTGCTGAAAACCAACGATGTGCAAACCCTTGCGGCGCGTTTGCATGTGGTGAACCCGGACATTCTGATTATGAACCCCGTCCTGATGGACTGGTCCAAGCGAATGATGGTGCGGCATGTGTTTGAAGATATGCCCAATATGAAAATCATAGCCCTTTCGTCGGCGTTTTTCGATGCACAGCAGTTGAAACAGTATCATGGGGTGATTGAGATCACTGATGACGCGCATCGTATCAAGTCCACCTTGAACATGGTGATGGAGTCGGCAGGCAATAGCGAGGACGAAACGGACTCCGCCCAACTCTCCGACAGGGAGAAGGAGGTTCTGGTTTGCATGGCCAAGGGCAAGAAAAACAGTGAGATAGCCGACGAGCTCAGCATCTCGGTGCACACGGTCATCACTCACCGTAAGAACATCGTGAAGAAAACCGGCATCAAATCCGTCGCCGCTCTCACCGTATATGCCATTTTGAACAACCTTATTGACGAGAAGGATATCATTTAGGTGTGTAAGAGTTGCAAGGATATGAGAAGTTGGAAAAACCGTATCTTTGCGGCAAGAAACTGAAACAATTAACTCTTTATCAATTCAAATAATTATGAAACTTTATACGATTGAAAATTTGCCTGGCGTTGATTTTGAAGTGCTTGGCGCCGTTACCGGCAGTACCATACAATCCAAAAATGTGTTCAGCGATTTCGGACAGTCCTTGAAAAACATTGTGGGTGGCGAGCTTAAATCCTATACCCACATGATGGACAAGGCCCGCAAAATGGCCACCGACCGCATGGTGGCACAGGCGGAGGAGATGCACGCTGACGCCATTATAGGTGTGCGCTTCACCACTTCCGCTATCGTGGCACAGGCCGCCGAGGTGCTGGTTTACGGCACCGCCATCCGCTTCAAATAATCTCTCTCCGATTGCCCACCCGCCATTCCGCCAGCAAAGCTGGCGGAACCTTCAACATAATCCGGCGATCGTGGATCTGGCGGAACCTCCAACATAATCCGGCAATCGTGGAGCTGGCGGAACCTCCAACATATAGTTATTTCCTTTGCAAAATCAATCCAATTCTATGAATCTTAAATTATACACATTATCACTTTTCGCCCTGCTCCTGTGCGGCGCGGCCATGGCGCAGACCTCACAGCAGCGACTCGCGGCGGTGAACGACACGCGCTTTGCCGGCTACGACATCGTGACCGTCTTCGACAGCACCGATGTGCTGATGGAGGAGAGCGGCCTCAGCCATG
>DGGS01000222.1 GCA_002392325.1 Bacteroidales bacterium UBA3868 | reverse complement strand
CCCAAGCGTTTCTTCGGCGCGGCCCGAAATGTGGAGAACGGCGGCTCGCTCACCATCATTTCCACTGCTTTGATTGACACCGGTTCCCGTATGGATGAGGTGATTTTCGAGGAATTCAAGGGCACTGGCAATATGGAACTGCAACTCGATCGCAAGTTGTCCAACAAGCGCATCTATCCCGCGGTCGATCTCGTGGCATCCAGTACGCGCCGCGACGACCTGCTGCAGTCACCCGCCACTTTGCAGAAAGTGTGGATCCTGCGCAACCATATCGCCGACATGACCACCATTGAAGCCATGACCTTCATCAAGGAAAATATGGAAGACACCAAAGATAACGAGGAGTTTTTGAGGGCTATGAACAGCTAATCGACGGACTTCCCACCCAAACCACCAAACCATTAACCCATCTTCTATGAAACGAATTCTTGTTCTTCTCCTTGTGGCTGTTGCTGTGGTCGGTATCACCGCTAACTGCAACAAGGTCAATGCTCTCCGAAACAAGCACAATCGATTTGACGGTGTCCCCGTGGAAGTGGATACCATCTCCAAATTCAGTCAGGAGTTGGGACATTTCATCGACAGTATTTGTCCTACGCTCAATGGCACCTTGATTATAGCACGCCACGACACAATTTTAGTGGAGCGCGCCATGGGTTATTTGCAATTGTTCCGCGAGGCCACAGGATATGATACCATTACTTACGAGCAACTTGGCGGTTTGAGGAAACAAGATGTGAACAAAGTGACAATGGAGAGTCTATTCGACCTTGCTTCGGTGTCCAAACAGTTTACAGCAGCAGCGATTCTGAAACTTTGCTCCGAAGGGAAACTGAAACTTACTGACTCGCTTTGCAAATTCTACCCGAATATTCCTTATAAAAATGTGACGATCAGACAGTTGCTGAATCATACCTCCGGTATTCCAGAGTATTTCAATTTTGATTTCAAACTGTACGATACTACCTTTTTCATTGATAATGCGCAACTTATCCGGGTGTTGGAAAAACAACGCTTCCCGCGTATGTTCGTCCGTGGCACCCAATTCAAGTATGTCAACACCAACTATGCGATTTTAGCCGACATTGTGGAGAAAGTTTCCGGATACCCGTTTGAGTATTATGTGCGCACCAACCTGTGGGAACCGGCAGGCATGAAGAACACTCGCTTCTTCACAGAGATTGTGGGCATTGCCCCGGTGGATGCTCTTCAGCATGCTCCTGCAGAAAAGGGTCAGGAGTATGTGATAGCCTATCCTATGGAGGGCATGTCGAAGGTGCCCGTGGCGCGTGGCCATTGGAGAAGCGGGGCTTTGGCTCAATATGACCGCCTGAACGGCATTCTTGGTGACAAGGGCATATATGCCAGCGCGGAAGATATGATTAAATGGACCAATGCGTATTACATTGAACATAAGATTATTCCAGAAGAATGGGTGAAAAAAGCCATCCAATATCAGAACAAGCTCAATAATGGCACTCAACCGGCAGAAGGATACGGCTATGGCGTACGCATGGAAGAAAAGGAAGAAAGCGGATTTGTGGTCTTTCATGGCGGCTTATGGGATGGATTTCACAATGTATGGCTTTACCGCCCCTCCGATGGTCTGCAAATCGTCTTTCTCAGCAATTTCTACAACCGTTCCCACACGGGAAAATGTGACCTGATATTGAATTACGTAGATAGTCTCTCCCATCGCTAAACAACTATATGAAAGCCAATTACCACACTCACTGCACCTATTGCGACGGCAAAGATCCATTGTCAGCATTTGTGGCCGCCGCCGAAAATCTTCATTTCAATCAATTGGGATTCTCTTCCCATGCCCCTGTGCCTTTTGAAAATGATTTCGGCATTCAGGAAGACCAGATTCCCAACTATTGTCAGGAAATCGACAATCTGCAAACCCAGACGAATGTCTGCCTTTTGAAAGCGCTGGAGTGTGATTTTATTCCCGGCATGTCCACGCCCTTTCAACAATTCAAAGATACCTACAATCTGGATTACATCATCGGCGGAGTGCATCTTGTAAGGCCACAAAACAGCGAAAAACTCTGGTTTATTGATGGTTCCAAACGGGAGATTTATGACGATGGATTGTTCCAATTATTCAATGGTAACATAAAACAGGCCGTTACCACATTCTGGGAGCAAACTTTCGAAATGTTAGAAACCCAGCGCATGGATATCATTGCCCATGTCGATAAAATCAAAATGCACAACCAGCATCGTTTCTTCCAAGAGGATGAAAGTTGGTATAAAATATTGGCTGACAAAGCATTGCAATTAATCCGCCAATATGATGTGGTGATGGAGATTAACACGCGCGGATTGTACAAGAAGCGCTGCGACGCTTTTTATCCGTCCACGGAAATTTTGCAGAAGGCACGCAAGTTGGATATTCCGGTGGTCATCAGCACGGATGCGCACAAAGCGGAGGAATTGGGATGGTTTGCCGCCGAAGCGGAACAGGAATTGCAACGCTGCGGTTATGGCAATGTTGTGCACTTTGACAAAGAAAAAGGGTGCTTCCGCTAAATGTTTTTTCTCCGATTTAACTCCTCTTGTATTTTCGAGGCCAACTCATAATCCTCACTCTCCACAGCGCCATCCAGCAATGTGTTTAGTTCGGATGTGCTCATTTCCAGCAATTTCTGTTCAATATACGCATCCGGTCGAATCTCTTGGGTTTCAGATAGGGTAGCGGTTGGGTTATAGGGTTCCTCAGGTTCGTCTATAACATTATCAACCAAACAATTGTCATTGAAAATCGCAGCGTCAATGTAAAAAGGGGCTTCCTCTTTCAATGCCAAAGCGATGGCGTCGGAAGGGCGGGCGTCCAGGGTGAAAACCGTATTGTCCGCGCGCATCATCTGCATATCGGCAAAATAGACGCCATTGTCATAATGGACGATGTCAACCTCCACTAACTGGCATCCGAACTGCTCGGAAAGCGACACAAACAACTCGTGCGTCAGCGGCCGTTTTGTGGGCGACTGGTTCAGTTCCACCAATATGGCGCGCGCCTCGCTCATGCCAATGATAATAGGGATATAGCGATCGCCGTCCTTCTCCTTTAAAATGAGGGAAAAGGCCTCCGACGGTTGTGCCGCCGCATGAATGTCCGCTACTACCAGTTCGATTTTGGACATGATTATAGGTGAATTGGGTAAAAGGGGTAAATGGGGTGAAAGTGAATAACTATTATCTCTTAACTATTAACTCCGAAAGTATTCTACTGCATTTTTAAAGATATCCTGAAACTTGTCGCCGTCGATATTTTTATACAGATTCTCGCCTTTGCGCTCGCTGTGTCCCATTTTTCCCAGAATCAAACCATCCTGTGAAACGATACCTTCAATGGCGTAGAATGAGCCGTTGGGGTTGTCTGAAGGATTCATGCTCACATTGCCCGCTTCGTCGCAATACTGGAAGGCCACTTGCCCGTTTTCAAACAGTTGGCGGGCCAATTCTTTGTTCACGACAAACTTGCCTTCCCCATGGCTGACCGCAATGCTGTGCACATCGCCCACTTGAAAAGAGGTGAGCCACGGCGATGCCACGGTGGAGATGCGTGTGCGCACGATTCTTGAGATGTGGCGGTTGATGTTGTTGCGGTACAGCGTCGGTGATTCGGGCGTGATGTCACCTAACCGTCCAAACGGCAGCAAACCGGACTTGATCAAGGCCTGGAATCCGTTACAGATGCCCAGCACAAGCCCTTTGCGGGCCAACAAATCGTTCACGGCTGCCTTCACTTGGGCGTTGTTGAGCACGGTGGCGATAAACTTACCGCTGCCGTCGGGTTCGTCGCCGGAGCTGAAACCGCCGCTCAAAGCCAAAATCTGGGATTCGCGGATGGCAGCTGCCAACTCATTGAGAGAATCGTTGATTTCTTTCTCATTCAGGTTGCGGAATACGAAAATGCGTGCTTCGGCGCCAGCATCCTCGAAGGCCTTGGCTGTGTCGTAATCGCAGTTAGTACCCGGAAATACCGGAAGGATAACCTTGGGTTTGGCCACTTTCACGGGACACTTGCCCACGGGCTGGCACTTGCTGTTGGCGGTAAACTCGGCGCCTGTGCTTGCAGTTTCGTTGTCGGCCATGTCGGGGTACAAGTTGAAATAAACGCCACGCCATGCGGCCAGACATGCGTCTTTATCCAGTTTTTCACCATTAATCACAAAATCATCAGCCACACGGCCCAACTCTATCGCAAAATCAGCGTCCAACTTAACCTTGGATTCCACCACGAAACTGCCATATCCATAGTCAAACAGATTCAAATCCGTCTGCACATCAAAACCGAGATTGTTGCCAAAACTCATCTTGGCCAACGCTTCCGCAATACCACCATATTGCAGCGTGAACGCCGAAACAATGTTGCCGTTCAATGTGTTTTCGTGAACATAATCAAACACTTTCCGGGTGCGCTCAATGTTGGGCAGGCAGTTTTCTATCTTGTTCTGAATGAAATAAATATAATTTCCTTTTTCTTTGAATTCCGGAGAAATGATATTCTTTGCGTTTTCAGTCGTGATGTTGAACGAGACAAATGTAGGTGGCACATTGAGGTTTTTGAATGTGCCGCTCATAGAGTCCTTGCCACCTAATGCGGCCAGTCTGAATTGCTTGAGCATCCAGATGCAGCCGAGCATGGCGGCGCAGGGCTTGCCCCAGCGGTTCGGGTCGTGCCCCATCTTCTCGAAATACTCCTGGAAGGTGAAACGGAGTTTCCGATAATCAGCACCGGTGGCCACCACTTTGGACATGGATTCCAGAATGGCGAACACGGCGGCGTGGAATGGGGATCGCATGGCGATGTAGGGGTTGTAGCCAAAGGCCATCACGCTGGCCGTGTTGGTATGGCCGTGCAGCACAGGGAGTTTCTGCACCGATGCCTGCGTTTCCGTCAGTTGGCGTTTTCCTCCGAAGGGCATCAGCACCGTAGTGGCGCCGATAGTGGCATCAAACATCTCTATCAAGCCTTTCTGCGAAGCGACATTGGGATTGGTGAGGCAATTGACCATCTTCTCCTGCATTGTCTTGCCTGCCACCGGTTGTGCTTCCAGCACATTGTCGGGGATGGAATTCACGATTGCCTCGGTCTTCTGGCGCACGCCGTTGGTGTTGATGAAGTCGCGACTGAGATCGACAATCGTCTTGCCGCGCCAAGTCATCGTCAGGCGGTTGTTGTCGGTCACATGGGCAATGATATTGGCTTCAATGTTCTCTTGTCGGCAATACTCGAAGAAGGTTTCCACATCGTTTTTGTCCACCACCACACTCATGCGCTCCTGCGATTCGCTGATGGCCACTTCCGTGCCGTTAAGTCCTTTATATTTGGTTCTTACGGAGTCAAGATTTATTTCAAGACCATCGGCCAACTCACCGATGGCGACGCTCACGCCGCCGGCACCGAAATCGTTGGATTTCTTAACCAATCGAGTGACTTCGGGGCGACGGAAGAGGTGTTGTATCTTGCGTTCTTCGGGGGCGTTGCCCTTCTGCACTTCGGCGGCGCAGGTGTCGAGCGATTTTTCGTTATGCTCCTTGGAGGCTCCCGTGGCCCCTCCGATTCCGTCGCGGCCAGTGCGTCCGCCAAACATGATGATGACATCTCCCGGAGCCGGGCGCTCGCGGCGCACATGGTCCACCGGAGCGGCACCCACAACGGCGCCAATTTCCAACCGCTTGGCCCGATAATCGTCGTGATAAATCTCGCGTACATGCGTGGTGGCCAAACCGATCTGGTTGCCATACGAAGAGTATCCGGCAGCGGCGCTCTTGGAAATCACCGACTGCGGCAGCTTGCCCTCCATGGTTTCGCTCATCGGGGCATTGATATTGCCAGCACCCGTCACGCGCAAGGCTTGGTACACATAGCTGCGCCCGCTCAACGGGTCGCGGATGGCACCACCCACGCAGGTGGCGGCACCGCCAAACGGTTCTATCTCCGTAGGATGGTTGTGCGTCTCGTTCTTGA
>DGGS01000210.1 GCA_002392325.1 Bacteroidales bacterium UBA3868 | reverse complement strand
CCATGGCTTCGTCGATGGAGTTGTCGACGGTCTCGTTCACCAGGTGGTGCAGTCCTTTCTCGCTTATGTCGCCGATGTACATTGCCGGGCGCTTGCGCACGGCCTCAAGGCCTTCAAGCACCTGGATATTACTGGCACTATAGGTTTCATCAACCGGTTTTACGTTTTCTATCTCACTCATTTTCAATTACTTTTGTTAAATTCATAAAACGAGCAAAGATACGAAAAAAATGCTTACCATCCGTCATTTTTTTGCAAAAAAATATGCCGCCGGACCGAAAAAATCCGACGGCATATAAACATCTGTAAACCAGTATTATGCGTGCATTCTGCGATCCATTTCCTGGGCCAGATAGGAAGCCACATCATCGGCGTAGGTGTTCATGCCGAAACCGGCGTCAAAACCGAGTTCCTTGGCCAGCTCGTGCGTGATACGCGGTCCGCCGGCGCACACGATGAGCTTGTCACGCAAACCCTCCGCCTCCAGCATCTCAATGAGCTCCGTCATGTTCTTGATGTGCACATCTTTCTGCGTCACCGTTTGCGACACCAACAGCGCGTCAGCGTGCATCTCCACCGCCTTGGCGATGAATTCCTCATTGGGCACCTGACTGCCCATGTTCAGCGCCTCGAACATGTCGTAACGCTCAATGCCATAATGCCCGGCATAGCCCTTCATGTTCATGATGGCGTCAATGCCCACCGTATGCGCATCCGTGCCTGTACTGGCACCCACCACAATGATCTTGCGGCCAATGTGCTCGCGTATAAACTGGTCGGTCTCAGGCATCGACCACACCGTGGACTCCACCTTGGGCACATGTATCGTGGTATAATCAACCGTATGCACAGTGGAACCATAACAGTTGAAGAAAGTAAAACCTTCGGTCAGCTCCTTGTAATACACCACCTGCGGGTTATCAAAACCCATTTTCTTCAGCAGCTGCTTGGCCGCCTCCACCGCCTCATCACCACAAGGCACGGGCAGCGTGAAACTCAATTGCGTCTTGCCGTCATTCATGGTGTCCCCATACGGCTTTACGCGGGTTAAATCTAAGGTCTGATCAAAATCTTTTTGATCCATTGAATACAAACCACCACTCATATCAATATTTAATTTTAAAAGTTATTAATTCGTTAATTTTTATACATTTACATTTTGGGATAACTATACTGCAGAACCATTCCCTACCCTTTCATCCCAACAAAATAATCCTCTTTATCCTCAAAGAGAATGTTGAAAGAGGTCATGCTTCCATAGATGCGGGAAATGTACTGCTGCAGATTCACTTTTTCCTCGTCGGTCAAGCTGCCACTGCTGTTTATGTTCTGCTCCAGCACCCGCAGGCGGTCGCGCATCATCACAATCTTATGAAAGAATGTTTCGATGGGCATATCCTTGGGTTTCAATTCTTTATCAGCTGGTTGCAGAATCATGGTTCCGCCTTGCCACTTCTTGCCCAATTCCGCCTTGTACTCAATTCCATTGTACTTGGCAAGCACATGGGTCAGCATACGCTCCACTTCCCGGATGTTCAGCTTCGGCTGGTCATCGTCCGTTTCCGCACGCTCAAGCACATTCAACTCCACATTCAACTTGGAGAATTCAATTTCGCCGCCACGCACGAAAATAATCTTATAGGTCATGGCATTGTTCTCGCTGATAATGCCTTCGCCGTATTTCTCATGCTCAATGCGGGTGCCAACTGGCAAGTTATCTGTATCCATTTCAGTCTGAGTTTATTTTTTGGGTTCTGTCTGTTTCACGGCCTCATCCAATGTGATCTGCTTGCCGGTAGCCACATCTATCAGAATGTACTTCGTGTGTCCCATGCCCAATTTCTCGGCATACTGCAGTTGTTCCATACCGCTCACATGATTTACATCCTTGAACACGTGCTCGCATCCGTATGCCATGGAGGTGAGGTCTTGACAGGCCTGGTCTATAGCCACAATGTCGAGCGACGCCACCGCGCCAATGTCACGCATAAACGGCTTGGGGGCCTTGGCAGAACAGTCGCAAGTGGTGGATATATTGGCCATCACATTGATAAACGCCATCGGACGATGGTCTTTCAGCACCTTGGTGTATTCCACCAGTTTATCCAAGAAGCGGGTCTCATCATATCCCGAATTGTCAGGGGTGAAGAGTTTGAGCGGGCACTCGGCGATACATTTCGCACAGCCGATGCACTTGGTCGTGTCAATCACCGGACCGTTGTCATCCACCGAAATGGCCACAGCGGGGCATTGGGAGGCACAGCGGTTGCACTGGAAGCACTTGTCGGGCGTACGCACCTTGGGATAGTTGTTCGCGTGAATGGCCATCTTGCCTCCCGGCGAAGCCATACCCATACCCACATTCTTGATGGCACCGCCAAAACCGGAGGAACCATGTCCTTTGAAATGGGAATAGATGATGTAATAATCATAATTCTCAAAATGGTCGCCCGTGCGCACCGTTTTACAGAACTGAAAATTGTCATCACCAGGATAGATGGTCTCCCCTTCGTCGTCCAAAATATCAATCGGAGCAAAGGTGAAACCGTGTTCTTTGGCCAACGCTATATGAGATTTGGTGAAACGGCGGTCGCTGACATAGAGCACATTCGTTTCCACAAAGGTGGGGTGCACCTTGTCCACCAGAGGATGCAACAATTCGGGATTCAGGAAGTTCTGATTGCCTTTTTCCCCGAAATGCACTTTAAGTCCCACTTTCACCTCTGGAGAAAGGGTCACGTTCAGGGCATCGTACAGTTTCAAAATATTCTCAGGTGTGATCTCGCTACAGAAATAAACCACCGACACATCCGAGGGCATCGGACCAAGTTTAGAGGACTTCTGCGCTTGCACTCCGACACAAACCGCCATCAAACAGCATATAAGTATTAAAACCTTTCTTTTCATTTTGTATATTTTTTGATAATATCTTTTATTCCCTTACTCTCAACTATTTCCTGTTCTTCATCAGTTCAATGAACGGGTTGAAATAGTTTTCACCCTTGGTAACCACACCGGCGAGGCCTTTACCGCCGTTCATCGGGCGTTTCACATCGCCGAAGATTCCCTTCTCCAATGCGGTGAACATGCCTTCTTCTTCAATCTGCTTGAGCAACTCAATAGTGTTGTTGAGCACCGTCTTGGCGCGCTCGCGGCAGATACCGCCTTCGCGGAACTCCATCTCCTCGCCAATGCTCTTCATGTCATTGAAGATGTAGCGGGCGTTCTCGATGGAAAGGTAACGGTCGCTCATAAACGGCGTATGGATGGCCTCCGTAGGCATACCCAGCAATTGGATTCCCTGATGGGTCCAAATGCCGATCATGTTGAACAGGGCATCCTGGATATGACCGCGGAAGATATTGCCCGTCATGAACTTCGTGGGCGGCATGTACTTCAAGGTGGCCTTCGGGAAGATTTCACGCGTCATCTGGGCTTGGGCGAGCTCCAACAGGAAACCGTTCTCCAGCATCGGGTCCATCTCAAAGGCATGACCAAGACCCATCTGCTCCTCCGGCAGTGCGGCAAGCAGAGCCAACTGCTCGTTGATAAGGTCGGAGGCAAGCACGGTGTGGGCGGCCTCTACCGCATCGGCAGTGGTCAGGTAGTTATCCTCACCCGTGTTGATGATGACACCGGCATAACCGTTGATGATACGGGAGAAATATTGGTCCACAAGCGTACGCTGCGGGTTGATGTCGCGGAACAGAATACCATAGAGGGCGTCGTTCAGCATCACATCCAAGCGCTCGAGAGCGCCCATGGCGGCGATTTCGGGCATACACAATCCGGAGCAGTAGTTGCAGAGGCGGATATAACGGCCCACTTCCTCGCCAACCTCATCAAGGGCCTTACGCATGATGCGGAAGTTCTCCTGAGTGGC
>DGGS01000149.1 GCA_002392325.1 Bacteroidales bacterium UBA3868 | reverse complement strand
CGCAACAACACCTACGGGCATCTTGACATGAACATTAACAAACTGAATGGCAAATCTTTATCAGAAATTCTTCAAGAATCCGGCAAAGAGAAGATGATTCTTTGTCTGGTGGCGCCCGGCACTGAGCCGACCAACCACATGGCCAAGGAAATCGCCGCCAAGAAGGCCGACTACGAGGCTTGGGGTGGCAAGGTTTTGTTGGTGGCCAACAACGGCAACTGGAAGAAAGAAAAGAACCAACCCGCAAATGTAGAGGTGGTTTCCGCAAAGGTCGGCGACCTCACTGAGAGCGTGTTGGCAGCTTTGAAGAACGCGGTTCACGACGGTTCTCTGCCGCACACCACCGGCGAGCGCCCTGCCTGCCTTGTCCTGGACAAAAACGGTAACATTCTGTTCGTTTCCGAGGGCTATCACATCGGTTTAGGCGAGCTTATGTTGGAAGAGGTGAGATAGGTGTAATCCTCCTCGTTCACCGTATATTCATACGCATTTTGACCGAATGCCACCTTATGATGCCTTATCTTTTTTGACTCTATTTTTGTTAATATTCCTAAAATGCATGGGCGTAATGCCCATTTCTTTTTTAAATGCAGCGTGAAAGGCCTGGCGGTTGCTGTAACCACACATCTCCCCTATCGCCTCCAATTTCTCAAGAAAATACTGCTCATCGCTCAACAGCTGTATGGATTCCTTCACACGATACCTATTAACCAACGAAGCGTAATTCTGTCCCAACCCTGTATTAATGACATGGGAGAGACGGCTCTTGTTAGTACCAACCAGTCGGGCGAGTTCCTGTATGGAAAGGTCGGGATTCAAATATACTTTTTCCTCCTCAAGACATTGCCGTAAGGATTTCAGCACAACTTTGTCGTGTTCATCCAACAAGACTGACGCATCATATACCAGATCATTCATCAAAGCCTCTTTTCGTTGCTCTTCCTTTAAACATTTCGACATAAGTTTGCTATATGATCTTCTACTATGTACGAAAAGAATCACCAAAACCACATTGGCAATAATGGAGACAATAGCAATTAGATAAAGTGGATCAAATTTCATGGTGACAAAAATAAAAAAATCAAAAGAAATGTTATCTGATATTTTGTCAAAAATCCACAATTTTAGATAATTTTGTTTGTTTTCTTACAAAAATAAACGAATATTTACAAATTATGTGTTGATTTATTACATTTTTAGCAAGAAAATCATACAAATAATCCATTCGAGCGACCTATATTTGCCGACACAAATCATTAACATTTTTTCACTATATAATCGATTATTCAACTATGATAAAGAAGTTGCCAACAAGTATCTTTTGTGTTGCCGCACTATTGTTCACCTTAAATACGGTTTTCTCCCAAAATGAGAAAATCAGCAACACCTCACCTGATGATTCAAGTAAGATTACAAAAACTTCTGTATTTCAATATATTGAAAAGAACTTTAAAATTGGTGGTTGGATAGATGCTCAATACCAATACGACAACAATTGGACAGAAAGCCAAAGCAGTGTGTTTCAGATTCGGCGCGCCCGTCTTGACTTCAAAGGAAGTCTTTCCAAATGGGTGGATTTCCGTTTACAGGCCGATTTTGCACCCACACCACGCCTGATTGATGCTTTTATTAAAGTTAATTTTTGCAAATACGCCAAGTTGCAAGTAGGGCAATTCAAGATACCCTTTTCACTGGAAAACATTTTGTCTCCTTTGGATTTGGAGTTGATGGAAAACGCACAGGTCATAAGTGCTCTGTCAGGTTATAAAGATGTTACAGGAATCAGTTCTTATGCAAATGGACGTGAAATTGGTGCAATGCTCACTGGCACTTTGGTGGAAACGACCGTTCGAGATGAGAAAATCCCTATTCTTCGTTATGGAGTTGGAGTGTTTGGCGGAAACGGTATCAATGTTAAAACCGACAATCTGGCCAAAGACATATCTGCACGTATTGAATTTTGTCCTTTTGTCAAGCATCTAACACTGTCCGTTTCTGGATACTGGGGGAAATACAACATGTTGTACAACAACAATTTAACAAACATTGACGGAAAAAGGATACGCTATGCTGGCGGATTGCAATATGCGGATGGAAATTGGGTGCTTCGTAGCGAATACTTATGGGGCAATACCGAATTCGCCATATTGGATGAAACACAGGACACATACACTCCTATACCACTCCACACACATGGATTCTACTTGACCGCTGGGTATTGGTTCAAGTTCGGATGGGGTGCAAACAGCACCGTGCGGCAGAAACTCCGTCCTGTTCTGCGCTTTGACTACTATGAGAAAGATCTTGCCGCAAACGCTCCTTCCATGTATTATTCCACAGGCGTGGAATGGTGGCCGGAAAAACACCTTCGTGTCCAAATAGCTTACACACTTAAACAACGACAACAAGAGCCTCAAATCGGGCATAATATCACGGCCATGATAAGCGCAGTGTTTTAAGAATCAAAACTTTAAATTTACATATATGAAAGCACTAAAGAATTCAATTCTATGGATTTTGTCCTTCGTGATTATAGTCACAGCAGGATCTTGTGGAAAAAAGTCGGCACAAAAGGATTCATCCAATGGCGACCTGAAGGGGGATATCTCCATCTCAGGCGCATTCGCACTCTATCCGTTGGCCGTGAAATGGGCTGAAGAGTTCCAGAAAATGCATCCTGGTGTGCACATTGACCTCTCCGCAGGTGGTGCAGGCAAAGGCATGACGGATGTGCTGGCCGATGTGGTGGACTTGGGCATGGTGTCACGCGAAATATACGCCCCTGAGCTTGAGAAGGGTGCGGTTCCGTTCGCTTCGGCCAAGGATGCAGTAGTCATCGTGATCAACGCGGCAAATCCGATGGCAAAAGAATTAGTGAAACATGGAATCTCCAAAGAAACTGCCACAAAAATCTGGATCACAGGTGAATATACTACCTGGGGACAAGTTTTGGGTACTTCTGACAAAACACCAATTCATGTGTACACCCGTTCGGATGCCTGCGGCGCTGCGGAAACTTTTGCGCTTTGGATGGGCAAGAAGCAAGAGGATCTCTTAGGCACCGCCGTATTTGGCGACCCAGGACTTGCCTCCGCCATTCAGGCCGACAAACTTGGCATCGGACTCAACAATATCGGCTATGCATACGATGAGAAGAGCCGCAAACCTAACCAAGGGTTGCTCGTCTGTCCAATTGACCCTAACAATGATGGTGTCATTGAATCTAACGAATATTTCTATGATACAAAAGATGATTTTATCGCTGCCGTTGCCGAGGATAAATACCCCTCTCCTCCCGCCCGCGATCTGTATCTGGTAAGCCATGGTATTCCTAAAAAACCGACGGTAATCGCATTCCTTCGATATGTGCTTACCGAAGGCCAAAAACAAAATGTGCCTGTAGGATACATCAGTCTGAAAGAAGAAAAATTGCAAAAAGGACTTGAGAAATTAGGCAAATAAACCGTTACAGATAGATTATATGAGCCATTCACGAATCATTAAAGATAAAACGGCGCAAGGATTGATGTTTTCGATGACCATCATAGCTATTTTGATGGTAGTGGTGATGTTTGTGGGCCTGTACCTGAAATCCTCACCTGTATTACAGGAAAAGTCATTCTGGCAGCTGCTCTCCTCATCAGAATGGAAACCGATGAAAGGAGAATTCGGATTTCTGCCGTTTGTCGCAGGCACATTATGGGTCACTCTCATCTCCATTTTGATCGCATTGCCTGTTTCCTTGCTTACAGCTGTTTATATCACCGAATATGCCAAACCCTATATAAAGCGGCTTGTATTCCCCATTTTGGATATTCTGGCGGCACTCCCCTCGGTCATTTTTGGGGTATGGGGCGTGCTGGTGATCGTACCTTGGATTTCGCAGCATGTGGCACCTCATTTTATGGATTTCTCCACTGGATATACCGTATTTGCCGCTGGCATTGTTTTGGGTGTAATGGTGATTCCATTGTTGGTCAGCCTTTTCATTGAGGTGTTTTCTTCTGTGTCAACGGACTTGCGTGAGTGCTCGCTATCATTAGGCGCAACACGCTGGCAAACAGTCAGAAAGGTGATTTTCCGGCAGACATTTTCCGGTATCATTGCCGCCACAGTGCTGGCGGTTTCCCGTGCCATGGGCGAAACCATCGCCGTGCTAATGGTCTGCGGTTGCGTTATCGGAATCCCTACCGGCATATTAGACCCCTGCTACCCAATTCCCGCCCTCATTGCCAACAACTACGGCGAAATGCTCTCCATGCCCATGTACGAGGCAGCGTTGATGTTCGCCGCCCTTATTTTATTTGTGGTTGTGCTGTTTTTCAATCTGTTGTCACGTATTATCCTATATCGGCTGGAGAAGCGTTTGGGATGATTTGAATCAAAATAATTAATTAACCTAAATAATACTTCTACTTTCTTATGCGAATCAGTAAAAGTAAAAAAATATCGGAAGAAATTGCCAAGGTTTGCATGTGTTTGGCCATGCTAATCGTGTTCGGGTTTGTGTTTAGCGTACTTTGGACAATTTTTTCCAAAGGAATGAAAGCCATGAGTTGGGATATGGTGAGCAAACTTCCGGGCGGCGGTTTTTACATCGGCAAGGAGGGGGGATTTCTAAACGCCATTGTCGGATCTCTATATATCGTAGGTGCCTCCACCCTTATAGGATTGCTAATCTCCATTCCGGTTGTGTTTTTCCTGAATGTTTATCTCAAAAAAGGATCCAAAGTGGCCTACCTCGCGCGGCTGGCATTTGATGTGTTGTTTGGCGTACCCTCCATCGTTTATGGCGCTTTCGGGTTCACCATTATGATCTTTTTCGGGCTTCGCACCTCCTTATTGGGCGGTATAATTGTGATAACGCTGTTGATCATTCCGATTTTCATCAGAACCATGGATGAGGCCACACGCAACTTCCCGCGCGACATTCTGGATGCCAGTTTTGCGCTCGGCGCCACGCGTTTGGAAACGCTGAAAGTGGTGCTCCGACAGATTGCCCCGGGCATCGCCACCGCCACACTTCTTTCCGTGGGACGCGCCATTGGCGATGCGGCCAGCGTGATGTTCACCGCTGGTTATACGGACAGCATCCCAACCTCCTTGTCACAACCCGCCGCAACATTGCCCCTCGCCGTGTTTTTTCAATTGCAAAGTCCTATTCCTGAGGTTGTTGACCGCGCATACGCAGCCGCTCTCGTGCTCACCGTCATTGTCTTGGCACTCAGCATCACGGGACGATTCATCACCAACAGGTTCTCTAAAAACAAAGTTTAAGAAACAGCAAGATTATGTCTATCGAAGTTCAAAACTTAAATGTTCACATCAAGGACAATCATATTCTCAAGAATGTGAATGTGACACTGCCTGAAAAGCAAATCACATGTATCATTGGTCCATCGGGATGCGGCAAGACCACGCTTTTGCGCACCCTCAACCGACTGATCGAGTCAACCGAAGGGGTAACGATAGAAGGCAAAGTTCTGGTTGACGGACAAGACATCATCCACAGCGGTTCCGAAGTGACCGAATTGCGCCGTAAGATCGGGTTGGTGAGCCAACGCCCTTGCCCACTGCCCATGTCCATTTTCGACAATGTGGCATACGGGTGCCGCATCAACAAGATGTTCAACAAACGACGCCTGTTGATTTATCAAGTGCAGAAGAATCTGAAAGCCGTTGGTCTTTGGGACGAGATACGGGGGCGTATCCGAACTCCGGCCTCGCGACTCTCCATCGGGCAACAACAGCGACTCTGCCTTGCCCGCTCGTTGGCGGTAGAACCGGAATACATTCTTGCTGACGAGGCCACCAGCGCCTTGGACCCCATCTCAGCCAAAACCATAGAGGATTTATTTGTGCAACTCAAAGAACAGTACTCCATCATCATGGTCACGCACACTTTGCGGCAGGCACTGCGCATCGCCGACCATGTGGTGTTTATGTATTTGGGCGAAATCATTGAGGAGGGCAGCGCGGAAGAGGTTTTTAACCATCCCCAGCAAGAGCTCACAAAGAAATATTTGTCGGGAGCGTTTAGTTAAAACAAGCGTGCTTCATTATCATTGCGGATAATCCCACCAACACTGAAGTGTGATAAAATAATGAATATCAATATTTAAAGAAATAAAGCATGTATAAACTTACCCATTTGAAAGAATTGGAATCGGAGTCCATCTATGTGCTTCGAGAAGTGGCTGCACAGTTTGAGAAACCGGCCATTCTGTTTTCTGGCGGCAAGGATTCCATTGTGGTCACGTATCTGGCCTACAAGGCCTTTTTCCCAGCCAAAATCCCATTCCCGCTCCTGCACATTGATACAGGGCATAATTTTCAAGAAACCCTCGACTATCGTGACGCATTGGTGAAAAAATTAGGTGTCCAATTGGTTGTAGGATCCGTTCAGGAAAGTATTGATACAGGTCGTGTGAAAGAGGAAAAAGGATATAATGCAAGTCGCAACCGACTGCAAACCACTACTTTGTTAGACACAATTGAAAAATACAAGTTTGACGCATGTATAGGTGGAGCGCGTCGCGACGAGGAAAAGGCCCGTGCCAAGGAGCGTTTTTTCTCGCACCGGGACGAGTTTGGGCAATGGAACCCTAAGAATCAGCGTCCTGAGTTGTGGAACATTTTCAACGGGCGCAAGAACATGGGAGAGCATTTCAGGGTTTTCCCCATCAGCAACTGGACAGAAATGGATGTCTGGCAGTATATCTACCAAGAAAACATTGAATTGCCTTCATTGTATTTCACCCATGAGCGCCGTTGTTTCCTGCGTGATGGACAGTGGCTGGCGGCAGAACCATGCATGACACTGAAACCTAGCGAGGAGGTGGTCACACGCCGCGTTCGTTGTCGCACTATTGGCGACATCACTTGTACGGGTCTCACCATCTCTGAGGCGAACAATCTCGAGGACATCATTGCGGAAATAGCAGCCACACGCATAACCGAGCGAGGCGGGCGTGCCGATGACAAACGAAGTGAGACCGCCATGGAAGACCGCAAAAAGGAAGGATATTTTTAATCAACCATCAATTAGAGAGAAATGAACAACGGATATTTAGACATGGAATTGCTCCGTTTCACCACAGCAGGAAGCGTGGATGACGGGAAAAGCACCCTGATAGGCAGATTGTTATATGACAGCAAGTCGATTTTTGAAGACCAATTGGAAGCCGTGGAGACCGCCTCGCGGAGTCGCGGCAACGAAGAAGTAAACCTTGCTTTGCTAACCGACGGTCTTCGGGCGGAACGTGAACAAGGCATTACCATTGATGTGGCATACCGCTATTTTGCCACGCCCAAGCGCAAATTCATCATCGCCGACACTCCCGGACACATCCAATACACCCGAAACATGGTGACCGGCGCATCAACCGCCGACCTTGCCATAATCCTCATAGATGCAAGGAACGGCGTTGTGGAGCAGACAGTACGCCACTCTTGCATCGCCTCTCTGCTGGGCATTCCATTCATCACAGTCTGCGTCAATAAAATGGATCTGGTAAACTATTCTGAAGAGGTTTTCCTTGGAATATGTCAACGATACGAAACGATGGCCCATCATCTGGGCATTCGCGCGAAGTTGTTATTTATACCCATATCAGCAAAATATGGTGACAATGTGGTAAGCGAATCGGAGAACATGCCTTGGCACCAGGGCGGAACACTCATGCACATTCTCGAAACTGTATCCATAGAGCACAAAATGGGCGACGAATGTGAACCCATGCGCTTCCCTGTGCAGTATGTCATCCGCCCAATCTCAGACAAGTATCCGGACTATCGTGCCTATGCTGGCCGGATGTCAGGCGGTGTGCTACGCATAGGCGACCGCGTGCGAATCCTGCCTTCCGGACTGGAAAGCACCGTGAAATCCATCATGCAGACCACTATGGAAATGTCGATTGCACACACCCCGGAATCCGTGTCCGTGCTGTTGGAGGATGACATTGACATCAGTCGCGGTGATATGTTAGTGAGTATTGACAAACCGCTTCCAGAGGTGACACAGACACTGAAAATGCACTGTTGCTGGTTCAATGAGGCGGAGATGCAATTGCGAAAACGCTATCTAATCCGTACAGCTGTGGCTGAAACAGTCGGCATCGTACAACAAATTGACTATCGTCTGGACATCAACACATTAGAACACATAAAAGAAGTCAACTCATTAAAAATGAACGATATCGCCGTCATTACCATAAAGACAGCCAATCCACTGGTTGTGGACAAATATGGTGCCAACCGGGTAACCGGTTCTTTGGTCTTCATTGATCCGGACAGTTTTGAAACGGTGGGAGCTGGCATGGTGATATAAAAGAAAATAACATTTACATAATAAAAAAATCATTATGAATCATTATAGTTCTGAACAGATTGACGCACTGAATCTGCAGTTTGAAAACACAACACCAGAAGAGGTGTTAAACTATTTTCTGGATTTTTATGGGGACAGCATTGCATTGTCATCAAGTTTGAGCATTGAAGACCAAACATTAACCGATATGATATTGAAAATCAGTCCGAAAGCACGAATTTTCACTTTGGACACGGGTCGTTTGTTTCCGGAAACATATCAATTGATTGACAAGACAAATTTGCATTACAACATCCGAATGGAAGTGTTTTGTCCACAGACGGAAACTTTGCAGCAATTCGTGCGGGAACAGGGCATCAATCCGTTTTTCGAAAGCATTGAAAAACGACACGCCTGTTGTCAAGTGCGCAAATTGGAACCGTTAGGACGCGCGTTCCAAACTTTGGATGCCTGGATTTGCGGACTCCGACGCGAGCAGTCAATCACGCGCGCAGACATGCGAAAAATTGAATGGGACAGTCATCACAATGTTTTAAAAATCAATCCTCTTATTGACTGGACCGAAGAGCAGGTTTGGAATTACATCAAAAAGAACCATGTGCCTTACAACAACTTACACGACCAAGGTTATCCGAGCATCGGTTGTGAGCCATGCACAAGAGCGGTAAAACCTGGTGAAGATATCCGTGCTGGGCGTTGGTGGTGGGAATCGCCGGAACACCGCGAATGCGGCCTGCATAAAAAATAAAGTACAATCCGTTTCTATCACAAAAAAGCCGCACCATACTGATGCGGCTTGTTTTTTTGTAAAATCCAAGGCCTTAACGAATCTCCACAATCTGATGCTGTATGCCATATTCCGTGAGAATCTGCTTCACGCGGTTCTCATCGGTATCGGAGATGAACACCTGCCCGAAATGGTCCTTGCCCACCATGCCCAGCAGTTCGGAAATGCGGGTGCGGTCCAGTTTGTCGAAGATATCGTCCAACAACAGAATAGGTTTAATCTTCTTGCGTTCGAAAGAATAGTCGAACTGCGCTAAGCGAAGTGCCAGCGAGAACGATTTCTGCTGTCCTTGGGATCCATAGCGCTTCACCGGCTGGCCGTTGATCAGGAACAGAAAATCATCCTTGTGGATGCCGAAATTGGTGAATCCGCTCCGGGCATCCGCCACCGATGTGCTCTGCAAGCCCTCCTGATAGGTGCTGGTGAGCAACCCCGACTGATACTGTATCTCCACTTCCTCTTGCCCTTCCGACAATTGGTTATAGTGTTTCTGAAATATCGGAGAGATGTTCTGGATGAAATCCTGCCGGCGGGTGAAGATGAAATTGCCCAAGGGAATCATCTGTTCATCAATGATTTGACAAAGGGAGGCATCCATTTTGCGACTCTCAAACATCTGCTTCAACAACGCGTTGCGCTGCATCAGCAGTTTGCGGTAGGAAATGAGCTGTTGGAGGTATTCGCCATCGAACTGGGAGATGATAGTGTCGAAAAATTTGCGACGCACCTCGCTACCGCCGTTGATGATGTCGCTGTCATACGGGGAGACCATCACCACCGGGAACTGCCCGATATGGGCGCTAAGCCGCTGGTACTCTTTCTTGTTTGCCCGCATCGACTTGTGTCCATTCTTGTATGTGCAACTCACCAGCGTGTTATTCTGCGTCTCGCGGTTGAAAAACTCCCCGTGAATAGCGAAGAAATCTGTATCGAAGCGCACAGAAAACATATCCTGAGCAGCAAAATAGCTTTTGCAGAAGGAGAGATAATAAATAGCGTCGAGGAGGTTGGTTTTGCCACTGCCGTTTTTGCCGACAATGCCGTTCACATTCTCATCGAATGTAAACTCAGCCTCCTCGTAGCTTTTGAAATTGGTAATATGTATGTGTTTTAGATACAAGGGATAAAAGGGGTAAATGAGGTGAAAGGGGTACAAGAGGTGAATGAGGAATGAGAATAGGAGGACAAAACAATCTCTAAACTCTAAACTATTTCAGTCCCAACACATCCAGTCCCTGGTTGAAGCGGATATCGCGCGGGATGCCGGCCTTGTTGATCTTGTCCAGATCTTTTTGCAGGTTGGCGCCGATCGTGCCGTTTTCTTTGCTGAACTGGGAAGCGAATTCGAAATTGCCCTCCGCTTGCGTTTGAAGAATGGTGGCAATCCAGCTTTCCATGGCTTTCTGGGCTTTGTCGAAGTCGATGTGGTAAGTACCGTTACCGTTGCGTTTGAACGCGCCCTGCTCCTCAAAGAAGTTGTAGCACATCATGTTAGCCACGCCATGGGCATCGGCGGCACCGAAGCGCACCGAGCGAAGCAGACCGACAATGTATGTGGTAATAGCGTCTTCTTTGGTGATATTCTTAATCTCACCTTTGTCGATAAGGGAGCAGACCAAGTACAAACCGATGATGTCGGCCTTGGCCTCTTCCCAGTTGGAACGCTCGGTCTTCATAGCGTCGTCAACAGGTCCTTTGCCGTTGATGGTGGTTTTCACACCCAGTCCGTGACCAACCTCATGGAAAGTCACATTCCAGAAGAAAGCGTCGAATTTGATATGGTCTTGCTCGGAAGGTTCAATCACAATCTCGCCAATCGGTTTCATAATCTTGTCAAACTTGGCCTGCATAGCATTGCGGAGCTGGAAGCGGCGGGAACCCTTCTTGGCTTGCACATTGTCATCGTTGGGCAGGTTGATGGCGATGGTTTTACCGCCGGCATTGCAATCGCCGCCGTAGAACACCACATCATACACATTCATATCGGAAGAGGTGCCGGGCACATAGTTGCGGTATTTGGCATCGCAAGGCAGTTCTTTTTGCAACTGCGGAAGCATCTTCACAAAGTCGGCCAGATTGCCGCTGGCTTCCTCATCTTTCACCAGCACAAAAGCCTCGTAGGAAGTCTTCACCTCATTAAGCTTATCATCATAATTCTCGATGGGACCGAACACGAAATCCAGTTTAGTGTCCTTCATATCCATCCAAGCCATGTCGGAGGCGAAATAATCGTCGGTTTGCAACGCTTTCTTTCTGAGTGTCAGATATTTCTTCATAGACGGGTTCTCGCAAATGCCGATAGCCTTGTCGAGCAATTCGCACACCTTGTCGATTTTTTCCTTGTAATACTCATGATACCACACGGATTTCAGGGAACCGTCATCGTTGCGCACCAGAACGGTATAATGCGAGCCCTTGTTCTTGTCCTGGAACGCCTCATACTCTTCAAGTGTCAAATCTTGCGGATAATAGTGGCAGGTGGCGGGTTTTGGACCATAGCCGGGAATAAACGGCTTGTCATCGTTCAAGCGATCCCATGCGCCGTAGTTGATGAGGGCGAATTCCTTCATCCATTTGTCCTGGATGGTATCCAGAATCTTCTTGTCGCCGAAGGTCTGTTCCCAGAACAGGTCATCCATAATTTGTCCGATCTCAAAGAAAATAGGGATGAGCTGTTTGTCGTTCTCGCTCAACTTGGAAATATCGGTGGTCAGGTCAAAGAAAGCGTATTCGTCCACTTTCTGTTGCAGTTCGCTTGCCGAAATCACTTCGGGGTTCTCGGTTTTCTTCTCCTTGCAGGAGGTTGTAATCAAGGCCAAGCAGCCGAATGCGATTACCATAGTCGTCAGTTTTTTCATAATTATGGGTGTTTAATAATATTCTTGAAATGAGGACTACAAAAATAAGTAAAAAAATCTTCAGCGGAGCAGATGCGTTCTGACATTTGCCCGTTTTCATCAAATTCGAAGATCCGTGCCGCATGAGGGATATCGCGCTCGGGCAGCCAGCCGCTGTCGATACGGCAGAGGGCGTCTTCGTAGCACATCCAGTAATAGTAGTACATGCTCTCTTTGGAAAGGACACGGTGGACCTGGGCGGTCTGGACAACCTGTTCGCGCTGGTTGTCGGACCAGGCGGTAGAGAGTGGCACGATGGTCTTGCCGCAAAGCAGGCACGCCACACACGCCGCGTATGTGAGCGGTTCATCCTCCATCAGCACAGCAACCGCCGTTTCCGAAAAGGTGTCCAGTTCATTCATCACGGGGGCCACCAGCATGGCAAAATGCCGGTTGTCGCAGGTTTTGCCGCCAACGCTGACAGCGGGTTCGTTCGGGAAAAAACTCAACGCTTTAACGAGAGGATAGTATATGTCGTCCGCAAACATAGCCGGGGATTAAAGTTTTTCTGTCGTTGCCGGTTTTTTGCATTTCAGAGCGAAAACCACCAATACCAGCACAGTAATGGCAGCGCCTATCGCATAGCCAACAGGACGGGGAATCAGCGCTCCGAGACCTTCCTTGTAAGCCACAAACAGGAAACTGCCCGTCACCATCGTCATAAACAAAGCAGGTATCAGCGTAATGAAGTACCAGGCGCCTTTCTTGTTCTGGCGCAAATAAACGGTAATCGCCCAAAGGGTAAAGGTGGCCAGCAGTTGATTTGCCCAGGCGAAATAGCGCCAAATCACATCAAAACCTTGTTTGTCAGCGAGACTGTACACCAACATCACGGCTGTGACCACAAAGATGGGGACAGCCACGATCAATCGATTACGGATAGGCTTCTGGTCAAAGTGCATAAAGTCACCCACGATAAGACGGGCGGAGCGAAGGGCTGTGTCGCCAGAAGTGACGGCCGCACTAATAACGCCCAAGATGGTAATCACCGCAATTGCACTTGGGAACCAGTTGTTCGCGATCAAACTCACCATGGCGGGTCCGCCCTTGCCAGCGGTGTCAACAGGACTGTTGGGGCCAAAGAAATAGGCGGCAGCAGCGGCCCAAATCAGCGCCACCACGCCTTCGGTGATCATCGCGCCGTAGAAAATGGGCCTGCCCTGCTTCTCGTTGGTCATGCAGCGCGCCATGAGCGGCGACTGCGTGGCATGGAAACCGGAGATGGCACCACATGCGATGGAGATGAACATCATCGGGAATATGGGATTATGCGCGGCATCGGGATGGCGGTTCTGCAAACCGTTCCACAATTCGGGGATTTCAGGGCGATACACCACAAACGCCACCACAATGGCTAACGCCATACCCAGCAGCAAAAAACCGAACACGGGATAGATGCGTCCAATCAGTTTGTCAATGGGTAACAATGTGGCAATCAGATAGTAACAGAGAATGACGACCACCCAGATATAAATACTCCAATTCGGCGTGAAATTCGCGTTGAGCAATACTGCAGGCGTATTCACGAACACCACACCCACCAGTATCATCAGCAATACCATAAAACCACGCATAAACTGCTTGATTCCGTTGCCCAAGTACTTGCCGTGAATCTCAGGCAAGGAGCATCCTTTGTCGCGAAGCGACATCATGCCGGCCAGATAATCATGCACAGCACCCGCAAATATGCTGCCGAACACAATCCACAGAAAGGAGGAAGTGCCAAACTGTGCTCCCATAATGGCTCCGCAAATCGGACCAACGCCCGCAATATTCAGGAACTGAATAAGATAGATACGCCATGGTTTCATCGGCACATAATCCACACCATCCGCCATGTAGGTGGCAGGGGTTTCCCTGTCAGGATCCGCGCCAAAGATTCGTTCGGCCAGTTTGCCATATATCAAGTAACCTAATACTAACAGGACTAATGCTATACAAAATGTAATCATACTTGCTTGTTACTATTGATTGATTATTGGGGAAGTTTTTGAACTTTGAATTTGTTATTGTGCGAAGCCGTTTGACACGGATTTGCCCTCTTTGGTCATTTTTTTCACTTCATCAATCAGAAAATCACGGAAAACGACCATAGAATATTCTTTATTCTCAAAATTGACATCGGAAAGAATATGATCTCCGCCATCAGAAATAAAGTTTAATGTAATCAGGCGGTAAATCTTATCATCCTCAAGGTCTTTGTTCTGAATAACAATCCGATAGGGCGTGTTGTTCTTATAAAACACCTGCATGCCCGCCGACGCGGCCATTAAACGGTCCAGGCGGAATCGGTAAACCGCCTTCTTGAGCTCGCTGCCTTTAATGGAAACCACGGTAAGATAATTGTCAAACGGTGATATCTTAAACATATCCCCTACCGTTACCTCTCCCGCCTGCAGGTTGGTGCGGATACCTCCGAAATTAAGAATGGAGAGATCACAGGGCGGTTGGTTAATGGCAGCGGGACCGTCTTTCAGCAACCATTCGGTAAGCAAGTCGGAGAGCGGACTTTGAGGCGAAGCAACATTCATCGTTACTGCGCAATAGCCGATCACCTCGCTCATTTTCTTGTCCAAACGGGCTTTATGGCGCTCCAGGTACTTGGACAGTGCCGGATTCAGTTTGGCATCATAGGTGGAGTCCAACCGCACCATCCTGTACTGGTACTTGTATGAACGATTTTGGGCATAACATGCTGAGGTTATGCCCAAAACGATCAATAGCAAACAGATTGATATTCTTCTCATAAGATTAGTTCAAGGGATAACCGACGGGTTGGGCCAAGATGGGTTTGCCCTTAACTTTCAAGAATTCCATGATTTTTGGGCGGTCGATGGCACCCATTACCACGGTACTCAAGTTATTGGCGGCACAGTAGAGATAAACATTCTGGCTGACAAAACCGGCATCGGTAGCGCCGTAGAACTCACATCCCGCCTCATCGAAACCGTCCATTTTCTCATAATTGGCAAAGAACAGCAATGTGACAGGGGCGGATGTAATCATCTTGCCTCCCCTGCCTGACATCTCTGCGCGGTGATCTTCGGGAAGAACCATTTTAAGGATGTTCTCTTCGGGCATGTAGATAAAAACGCCTTTTTCATTGAACACATAAATGTCAATTTCTTGTGCGTTGCGGGCGGACGGGGCCGTACGCTTGCCATTTTTTCGGTTGATGCCATTGGCGCACCACAACAGATCGGACAATTGTTGTTCGGTAAGTTGTTTGTCGGAAAACTCACGGTTTGTCTGGCGCAGAGACAATGCTTCATACAGTGGCATGCCGCCTTTGGTCTGCGGTGCGG
>DGGS01000049.1:3453-32443 GCA_002392325.1 Bacteroidales bacterium UBA3868 | reverse complement strand
ACCAACTATTTTTGGCAACATTACCCATATTCGCGGAATGCCTATGACAAACGCTCCACGGCATTTTTGATACGACGGCAGGCCTCTTTCAGCTTGTCTTCCGAAGTGGCATACGACAAACGGATGCAGTCGTCATCACCGAAGGCGCTGCCTTGCACGGTGGAAACGCTGGCATCGAGGAGGATGTAGAACGCCAAATCCTTGGAGTTCTCAATTACGGTCTTTCCATATTGTTTGGCGAACTCGGAGTCGGCAGGCACATGTTTGCCATAAAGGGATTTCACCTTCGGGAAGAAGTAGAAAGCGCCTTGCGGCATACGCACTTCAAAACCGGGGATCTCGTTCAGCAGACCGAAAACCAAGTCTCTTCTCTGTTTGAAGGTATTGCGCATATTGATAATGTCTTCCGATGTTTTGGGATCCATCTCCATGGCGCGCAAGGCGGCGCGTTGTGAGATGGAACCAGTGGCGGAAGTGATTTGGCCCTGCATCTTTCCGCATGCCTTAGCCACCTCCACCGGAGCACCGATGAAACCGATACGCCAGCCGGTCATGGCAAAACCTTTGGCCACTCCGTTGACGGTAACCACCTGATCTTTAATGAAATCAAACTGGGCAATGCTTTCGTGTCCGCCCACAAAGTTGATATGCTCGTAAATCTCATCCGACATAATCATCATCTGCGGGTGCTTTGCCACCACTTCAGCAAGGGCGCGGAGTTCCTCTTTCGTATAAACCATACCCGTCGGGTTGGAAGGGCTGCTGAACATCATCAGTTTGGTATTGGGCGTGATGGCGGCCTCGAGTTGCTCCGGAGTGATTTTGAAATCGTTCTCCAACTTGGCCGGCACATACACGCACTTGCCCTCTGCCATCTCGGCAATGGCACGATAGGAAACCCAATACGGAGTAGGGATAATGACCTCATCGCCCGGGTTTACCAAAGCCATAACCACTTGATAAATAGATTGTTTGCCTCCTGTAGATACCACAATCTGATTGGGGGCGTAATCCAGGTTGTTGTCTCTCTTGAACTTAGCGCTAATCGCCTTCAGCAAATCCGCATAACCCGGCACTGGAGGATAGTGGGTGAAGTTGTCGTCAATCGCCTGTTTGGCATACTCTTTCACTGTTTCCGGTGTGTTGAAATCGGGTTCACCGATGCTCAAGCTGATCACATCTTTTCCTTTTTCCTTCAGTTCGCGCGCCAATGCGGTCATGGCCAGCGTTTCAGATGCGGCCATCGTGGTTACTCTTTTCGAAAGTCTTTCCATATAAATTAGGTGTTTTTTGATATTTCCAAATCGGGTTGCAAAGGTACGAAATTTAGTGAATCGTGAAGAGCGTTCAGGTATTATAAAAAGAGACTTCCCAATTGGAAAGTCTCTTAAGGGACAATCGAACAAATGGCCAACAACGATCGGCTATTTCTTCACTATGCGTTTGGTTATCACTCCCCTATCCGTACAGATACGGGTGAAATAAACGCCGGAGGCAAGACCGGAAGCGTCAACCATGGCCGCATGGTCATTCACTTCCAAGGAAATCAGCAATTTACCGTAAACATCATACACTTCCACACTTTGAATGCTGATTTCCGCATTCTGGATTCTGAACTCTCCGGTGGTCGGGTTAGGATAAATGGTCGTCTGGCCCAACTCATAGTTTTCAACACCCACAGTGGCGGTTGTGAAGGTAATGGTGTTGGACGGTTCACTGAACAACCCGTTGGTGCAATGGGCCACCACCTGAGCCATATAGGAGGCACCGGATTCCAAACCCTGTAACTCGTACGGGTGGGTGTTCGCCATTTGCATATTCCAGATCTCCTCGTTCACCTTACGGTAGTTGATGGTCCATTCGTTAGCAGTACCGGCGCTTTGGGTCCAATCCAATGTGGCACTCACATTCGTTGTGTCCACCAAATGCAGATTGGTGGGTTCCGGGCACAGGTCATTCATGGTGGTGAACGAAGCGCTGGAAGTCCAGCCGCTCTCACCTGCCCCGCAAACCGCCTGCACCTGCACCTGATAGGCTGTATTGGATTGCAGATTGGTCAGGAAATACGACGGGGAGGACAGATTGGACACCAATGTCCAAGTGGTGGCCGACGCCTCCTTGTATTGCAAATTCCAATGGCTCTCCAATCCTACCGGGGTCCACGACAGCGTTGCAGAATTGGCCCCAACATTGCTGACTGTAAGACTTTCAGGCACCGAACAAGGTAGATAATCCAGCACAATATCGTCAATATAACCTGCAATATAAGAGTATGCCGGTTTGGAATGGAAAATGACGATTCGATTACCGTTTCCTGCATAGGACCTGAAACTTACCGTATAAGTGTTATAAGCCAAACCCGTCACATCCAGGGTGTCCACAGGAACAAAGGTGTTGTAATCATTCCCTTCCATCACACCGACAATCGGAGTGAAGGGGTATGTGCCGTTTTGCTTGCGCGCGCCGAAAGACAGTTGCAGCGAGTTCATAGGAATTGTTGCCACATCAATAATCGGCAGAATGGCGTATTGGTCGCTATAGGAAGCGGATGAGGAAGCGTAGAAACGCAGTGAATAGGGTTGGCTTTGCGCGTAGGAGGTGTTGTAACACACAATCGGATAATAGGACATTGAAGCACCCAGATCCACATGATTCCAACAATCAGGCAAATTATTGTCTTCAAAAGTATTAATAGTGTGTGTATAACCACTGAAATCCTCCGTGAAAGGCAAAGATGTAATAGGCAGGCACTCCGTAACCACATACACGGGAACACTCCATACGGATGATTCCGTAGGACTGCAATTGGATTTTATCTCAATCTTGTATGGTGTGTTCGGCGAAAGGTTGGTTAGTGAATATGACGAGGTGTTGGTCACCACGACCGTATTCGAAGGGCCTCCAACTGTATCTACAGAATATTTCAATATCCATTCTGTTTCTGAACCCAGCGGGGTCCAAGACAGGTCCATACTGGTAGCCGTGAGGTTTGATACGGTAACATCCTGCACCGGCAAACACATCGGAGCGGAAGAAAGAACCAGATCATCGACACTTCCAGCGTTATGATTGATGGTTATAACTTTGGGGGCTTTCAAGGCCACATAAGAACCGTTGCCGACATAATTCCTGAAATATGTCGTATAAGAGGAGATGGTATCACTCATTACCAAAACGCTATCCACCGTAACAAAAGTACTCATATCGTATGGGTCTGACATCACGCCGACCAACAGGTTGAAGGAAGCATAGGAAGTTGTGTATTTCCGTGCCATAAAACTGAGTTTGAGTGTGTTAATAGGATAAAGATTTGTGTCCACACTCGGAAGTATCGCATACTGATCGCTGTATGGGTTGGAGGTATGCACATAGAAACGGAGACTGTTATCTCCTGATGAGGCATACGATGAGGAACTATATACGACAGGATAACCGCTGAAAGTGGTTCCGGTATTCAGATAGTGCCAACAAAGCGGCAGGTTGTTTTCGGAAGTGGATGTGGTTCCTGTCTGACTCTCAAAATCTGTGGTAAATGGCAACTGGTTGATCGGGGAACATTCTGTTCTGAACAATTCCACAGCCGTCCAGTTAGAGACATCACCCTGTCCACAGTCGGCACGAACCCTCACCTCATACGCTGTATTTGGAGAAAGGGCGGTAATTATCGTGGAAGGCGCGTTACTGACTGGCAACACCAACCATGAGGTGTCCGGATTTCCCCACAACCTGTATTGCACATCCCATGCGTTTTCCGTACCATTCGGATCCCAAGACACTTCCGCCGAGGTGGATGTGATATGGCTTATGCTCATATGACGGACAGGCATACAGGTAGGCATGGCCCTTACCACAATATTGTCCACATAACCGGTGTTATAATAAGCGGTATTGGGGAACTTGATGGCTTTAAAAGCTATGCGATTTCCCGTTCCGGTATAATTATTGAAATACATATAGAATGTCTCATAATTCGGGTTTCTCAGATTTAATGTATCAATGGCTGTGAATGTGGCAATATCCAACGGATCACTCATCACACCGACAACCAGGTTAAACGGGTAATAGGAAGTGGCTCTTGCATCAAATTGCAGTTCCAGATTTGTCAACGGGGTAACCGAATGGTCCAATTCCGGCAGTATGGCATACTGGTCGGAATAGGAGTTGGAAGTGGCCGTGTAGAAATACAAGCTGTTCAAGCCGCTGGCCGCATAAGTGGCGTTTTTATACACCAATGGACACCCACTGTAATATGAACCTGTATTGTAATACTGCCAGCAAGTGGGAAGATTGTTCACCGTTTCACTTGTTGTGCCCTCCACTGAATCAAAGTCCTCCTGATAAGGCAACGGAAGAGCTTCGCACATGGTTGTGAAAGAGGTCAGCACATATCCGCTATATCCTAAATTGTTCGGGCAGATGCCGCGCAAATACACATCATAGGTGGAAGCGGCACTCAATCCGGTAACATTGAAAAATGTGTCCGTTTGGACAATTTGCGGAGCCGTTCCATCCAGCGTGCTGCCGGTGGGCACTATCGTGATTTCCCATTGGGTTTCGTCTTCACCCGGGAACCACCTAACCGTGGCCGTTGTGGTTGTAATATTGGTAACCGTAACAGGATTAGGATTATAACAATTGGAAATCGGTTCAATCCACACATCATCCAAATAACCCATATTCGTGCCTTTGAAGGCGATAAAGTGTCCGTTGCCGGTATATCCCGCAAGGGAAACCACATGGGGTTCAAACTGATTGGAGACATGACAATGTATGGTATCCATAGGGACGAAACTGCTCAGATTTTCAGGATCATCCATCACACCCACTTCAAGATAGTTGGAGGGAGTGGAAGACTCGTAATACAGGGAAACCTGTAAAGAGTTTATGCTGATGCTGTGGTCAAACTCATTCGTAACCGCCAGACTATATGTGTTTCCTTGCGAATAGAAATACAAACTGGAGGGAGCGGAATTGTAGTAAACCGTATAAAGATAGGGATACTCATTGGGACTATATGAGCCGGGTCTGTACCAGCAATTCGGGAAGAACGCGGATCCGTTCACGCCGCCATAAGAATCAAAATTCTCCAGATAAGGCAAGGATGTGATCATCCCGCAATTGGTGATGAAACTGCATTTCATAAACTGGCTGGGAGTAGGATCGCCGCAATTGGCTGCCACAAAGAAATCATATTCCGTATTCGGCTGGAGGTTGTTCAACACAATACTACTCTGGTTCACTGTCTGCCAAGAGGATGTCTGCGGGTCGGTAACCCCTTTAGGACCGTACACATATACCCACGACTGCTCGTCCTGACCGGGTGTCCAGCTGAGTTCAGCGCTTGTTGTTTGGACTAGTCCCACTTGAAGATCGGTAATGTGTCTGCAAGAAGGGATGTAATCAATCGTGATGTCATCGAGGTAGATATAGGAGGCGAGCCATTGCTGGGTCCTGAATGCCACATAACGGCCTTGACCTCTATATCCGGAAGTGAACACTTCACCCAAATCCCATTTCTGGTTGTTTTGGGTGGAGATTTCCGCCGGAGAGAATATTCCCAATCTGGTGAATGTGGAAATGTCATCCGGATCCTCCATGATACCCACTTCAATATTGTAGGTCTCAGCGGTTTTAAGAGCGCGGAATTGTATCAGCAGACTGTCCATCCGCACCGCCTCATTCATCCGCGGGAGAGCCAGATAGGAATAATTCGAAGCGGAACCGTAAAAATAGAGGGAGTAGTTTCCTTCATACACATACGAGCCGTTCGGGTAGGGATACGCTGTTTGCGTATTGGTGGTAAAACGTGTCAAACAGCCATCCACCGTATGCGTGGCTCCTGAACCTGTTGCCGATTCAAAACCTTGTGTGTAAGGAAGCGTTACGGCTTGGCACGGCGTGTGCGCGCGTACCTGCACCCATTCACTGCTGTCGGAAGTGGAGCAAATCGCACAAACACGGATATCATAATTCACATTTTCATTCAGGTTTGTCAAGGTGTAACTGGTGGTGTACACTTGGCCCAATGAGTTCCAGAACATTTCCTGGTCAGACTTGTATTCCACCGCCCATGCGGTTTCCGTATAACCGGGAACCCATGACAACTTGATGGAATGCTCGGCAAGGGAATCCACCCATACTCTTGGGGCCACACAATATCCTGATGAGGTACATGGGGACCCGAAAATCACATTGTTCCGGCTCGTGGTGCGTGAACTGCTGAAATTTCCGGTTTCCGGATTGGACGGATTGATATCGGCTGTGTTGAAATAATACAATGCCTTGTAGTCAGGTGTAGTATTGTGGGAAAGGAATGTGTAAGACGAACTGTTGCAATTGTTGGAATTGTCATCCACAACCAAAACCAGATTATCAACACCATTGTATTGGAATGGATTGGTAAATGTGAATGTGTTCCAACCCTGCACGCAATTCAAATTGCCCGAATATACCAATTGCAAATTGGCACTTGAAATATAATCCTCAACAGAACTGTTGAATGTGGATTTATTGGTATGGGCAAGATAGATATCGACATTGTTTTTGGCGGTCAACGGCGTGGTGAAAGCGTAATAGAATGACACGCTGTTGATGGTGGAAGCTCCATTCAGTTCAGACGCGTCAAAAATCTGCTGGGAATATGAATATTTGTTCTGATTATTTACCGGCATGGTGGCAATTTCCGTCACACCGCTGTCAAAGACAGCATCACCACCCGCCAGACACTTGGTTTTGAATGTCATCGTGGCTGGGGAAGCGCTGCCTATCGAACAACTGGAACTGACACGGACATCATACATCGTATTAGGGGTAAGGCCAGACAACCGGTATGATGTGCCATTTGTCACTACAGGATTGGACCAGTTTGAAGTGCCCGCCTCCGCATAATCCAACACATAACTTTCAGCGCCAAAGAATGCGGGATCCCATGTGATCAGCACGGAAGCTGGTGAAAGCTCCCTGTATGAGAGATTGCGTGGTGCCGAGCAGTTCACCACCTCATCCACCACAACATCATCTATATAGGTGCCACTGGTTGTTCCCTTCGGCACACGGAACACCAGATAAACAGGCGTATTATAAGGTCCGGGAATCTCTACAAAACGTTCATACCATGTGAACAAATCCGGAAGATCCGAACCGTAAATATCGTCCAATAACACAAACGCATCCGCCGAGTCGGGATTCGTGCTGACACCCACCTGCAGTCTTCCTGAAGTGGCGTTGTCCTTGAACAAGTTGTATTTCATAAACACGCCATTGTTGGAATACGCGGACAGGTCTAACGGTTGCGATACCGCCATAGAATAATAGGTGCTTGTGCTGTACATGTAGAGCGAACCGACCCCGCTTGAATGCTGAGCACTCGAAATGTAAGGATAGGGTGCGGTGTTGTCGGTAACACGGTCCCAACAGGTCACCATCGGACCAGGTGAGGTGGCCGTGGAGGAGGTCGCCGTCCCATCCGAATCGAATGACATCGTATAAGGAAGCGTGGAGATGGTTTCGCAGCGGGTCTTGAATGTGGCTACAGAAGACCATTGGCTGAAGTCGTTCAAATCACATAGCGAACGAACATACACATCATATTCTGTGTCTGCCTGCAATTGATCTACCGTGAACGGATGGGTATAGGCGTAAAGCGGGGTTCCGCTGGAGGGGGCGTTGCCCGCAGGCACCACCACCACTTCCCATACCAACTCATTGTTATATGCCTCCCAATCCACTGTCACATCATGACTGCCCGTACGGGTGGCTGTCACGAAACCGGGTTTGATACAGGAAGGGATCTGGGAAATGATAATATCATCTATATATCCCACATTATAACACTGGTTACACACAGGTTTGACATTTTTAAGCGCGATGTGACGGCCGGTTCCTGTGTACTGGTCAAACATGTAAAGAAAATGCTTGTAGGTGTTTGGCTCATTTTCGCCTATATACATTGTGTCCAATGCGGTAAAGGTGCTCTCGTCGGCAGGATTGCTCATAATACCAACCACAATCAGGAACGGATAGGATGTTCTCTTGGCCGAAAACTCCAACATCAGCGAATTCATGGGTATGGATGAGGAAATTCGGGGCGAAATGGCATACTCGTCGGTATAAGCATTCGTCCAAGCGTTGTAATAATACAGGGCATTCAATCCGCTCTGTGCGTTGCCACTGGAGTTGTATGCTAACGGACAGCCCTTATATGAGGTTCCGTTATTGATATAACTCCAGCAAAATTGCGCCAGATTATTCGTCGAGGTGCTTTGGGAGGTGCTGACAGGATAATAGTCAAAATTCTGCACATAGGGGAATACATTGATGGAACCGCAGTCCATCGCCACATCCACTTTGGCGCTAAACACACTGGTGTCACCAATCTCGCAAATGGATCTCACATAGAAGGAGTAGTACCCGCTGGGCGACAACCCACTGATGGTGGCAGTGGTATTCATCGCCTGAACCCTGGTTCCCGTTCCCAAGGCAAAACCGGTCGGTCCATACTCAACCTCCCATTCTTGCGCGCCGCCCATCTCAGTCCACGCCAGTGTCACCGAGTTGGATGTTGAACTCGAAACCGTGAGATACATCGGTTTGGGGCAAGTGGGGATTTCGGAAACTATAATATTGTCCAGATAACCATAATTGCTGGCTACGGTTCGCGGTGCCATCAGGGCGATATATGAACCGCTTCCAGTATATTGGTCTAAAAAGGCAATGTGCGGCTGGTAGGTAGTGGTGGTGTTCGTGAATGTGTCCAACGGTTGGAAAGTGGAGAGGTCGTAATAATTGTCCATAACACCCACTACGATGGTGAAATTGTTGTTTGCCATATTCGCGCGCCCTTCAAACTCTACCTGTAAGGAGTTTATGGGATAGGTGTTGATATCTATCGGTGGCAAGATGGCCACCTGATAACCGTAATCGGTGGATGCTGTTGTGGTATAGAAGCGCAGACTGTTCCGTCCGCTGGCCGCGTAGGTGGTGCTGTTGTACATGATCGGATAGCCGGCAAAGGAGGATGCCGTGCCGCTCAGATTATGCCAACATGTTGGAAGATTGTTGACCGCTCCGGAAGTACTGCCAGTATAACGGTCAAAATTCTCCTCAAACGGCAACTCGAAAATGAAACAGGTGTCATCGTCCATCGTGACAGAGGCACTGATCGGAGCTGACTCGCAGTTATTGGCGTAAACCGCTGTCACATCATACTGGTAAACGCCATTGATTCCCAAAGAGTCCACAAAGGTGCGGTTGGCAATGGGCGCGGGGGTTATCGAAACCTGATTCCTGTAAATCTTGTATCCTTGAATAAGATTTGTGCTGGATGTCACTTCAAGTCCTATAACAAAATTATACTCATTTCCGCTTGAAACACTTAACGGGTCCCAAGCGGTATGATTCTCGTTCCCCAATAAATTCTGGTTGTGTTGGAAATCATTGTCCGCCAGGGTCAAATAAATGGGATAACCATATATGGAGGTGATGTGGATTCCCACCCACAATTCCTGTGTGGAGTCAACGGTTATCGGGGTGTTCAAGGGCACCGTATTGATAGAACCAGCCACCAAAGTGGAGGTTACGGGCTGGTTGTAAATCTCCGTACCCGAATTGAATGTATAGTCAATAGGACTCATGCCTCCACCCTGCCAAATCACAATGGAATAACTGGCATACGAGGTGGAAACGCCTGGCGCAAAGCTCACTGCCGTAATCTTCTGCCCATGCATGGGGGCCAAATCACTGGGCAAAAAACGCACGGTGGGCACCATCGTCGCCGCCTCCCCTCCGTTCAATCCGAAACTGGACGACAATACCATAGGATTGGAAAGCGACAGCGTTTGGCTCATGGAATCGGCGGCTAAAGTCCAATCCAAGGTAACATTACGATAGTCGGGAACATGTGCCCTGGCTCTTAAATTCGTGGGACCAACACACGGCGTTTGGGCTGTTGATGCCATTACGCCTAAGAAAAAAGCCATAAAAAACAACACAATCTTTTTCATAACATTTGTATTATATGGGATTATTAATTATCAAAATCACACAGAAAAAACAGACCCGACAAAAAGCACAACAAAGATATATAATTTTTTCAACACAAACAAAAAAAGGGAGCGGTATTTCGCTCCCTTTCGTTAAAAAAATGATAGTTTTTATTTCTTCACAATCCGTCTGTTAACCAGACCTTTGTCTGTGTTGATGCGGATGAAGTACACACCTGAAGCATAGTTGGAGGCATCAACTGTTACCGTGTTGTCGTTCACCTCAACACTATACATCAATTTGCCATACACATCAAACACCTCCACACTTTGAATTCTGACTTCTGTATTCTGAATTCTGAACTGGCCGGTGGTCGGGTTCGGATATACTTCCGTATGCTCCAACTCGTAATGTTCCACGCCAACCGTTGAGGTGGTGAATGTGATGGATTCTGACGGGTCGCTGGTAACTCCGTTCGTACAATGGGCGGTCACTTGCGCCACATAGGTCTTCCCGGATTCCAGGTTCACCAGCTCGTAGGGATGCGTATTTGTCGTAACGGAAGACCAGATATCCTCTCCGGACTTCTTATAGTAAACCGTCCACTCGTTGGCCACTCCAGAAGACTGGTTCCAATCCAAGGTGGCGGTTGTCATCGTCGTATCCACCAAATGCAAGTTTGTAGGAGCGGCGCATTGGTTGTCCAATGTGGTGAAAGATCCACTGGCCGTCCAGTTGCTCACACCCGAACCGCAATTTGCCTGCACCTGCACCTGATATGCCGTATTTGGCTGCAAATTGGTCAATGTGTAGGAAGTCGATGTCAGGTTGGGAACCAGTGTCCAACTGGTGGCGGCAGTCGTCTTATACTGCAAATTCCATGTGGATTCGGCTCCGGTTGGTGTCCACGCCACCGTTGCGGAAGTGGCGGTCACATTGCTTACCGCAAGACTTTCGGGAACTGAACAAGGAATAACTTTCAGCGTCAGATTATCAATGTTACCGGCATTATAGGAGACTCCTGCGTTCTTCGGAGCCATCAGAGTAACATAGGCGCCAATACCTTGATAACTGTCAAACTTGACCACACGGTGACTGTAGGTGGTTTCCTGAATCATAAGCGTATCCACCAGTTCAAATGTGGATAAATCATACGGATCCGTCATCACACCCACTTGCAAAGTGAAGGTGGCATAGGTAGTGCTGTATTTTCGGATATCGAATTCAACCTGCAATGTGTTCATCGGATATTGCGTCGCATCTACACCTGGCAAAACAGCATATTGGTCGCCCATGGTTGAGGATGAGGTGTATGTGTAGAAACGCAAACTGTTGCTGCCACTTTGTGAATATGTACTGCTATTATAAATGATCGGATATCCCGCATAAGTTGAAAGAGTACCGGTGTTCAGATGGTGCCAGCAGTCGGGCAGGTTGTTGGTGGTTCCGGATGTGGAACCCGAATAAGTGTCAAAGTTCGTACTGAATGGAAGCGTCGTCAACAGGGTACACTCTGTGGTGAATACGACCGGTGCGGTATAAATGGATGTTTCACCCAAACCGCAGTCGGACTGTATCTGTACCATATAAGAAGTGTTCGGAGAAAGGTTCGTCAGGGTATGTGTTGTGGATGTCACATAAACCGAATCGGCAACAGCACCCACCGCATTGGCCTTGTATTTCACCCACCATGCTGTCTCGTCACCATTAGGAGTCCATGAGATATCCGCACTGTTCTCCGAAACGTTGGAGACGGTTACATCCTGCACGGGCGGGCAGTTCGGCATCACACTCAAGGAGAGGTTGTCCACCGAACCTGAATTAATGGTGACACTTGTTTGTGCAGCATGCAAACCTACTAACGCAATATAGGTGCCATTGCCTGTATAACTGTTGAAATAGGTTGTATGGTGTTCTGCCGTTGTTTCGGGCACAACCACTGTATCCACACCCACAAATGTGCTTTCATCGTTCGGATCGGTCATCACACCCACAACCATCGTAAAGGTAGCGTATGTGGTGCTGTACTTTTTAATGTCAAACTCCAGTTGTAATGTATTGACTGGATGGAGCACAGCGTCAACCGCGGGCAGGATGGCATACTGGTCGCTATATGCGGAAGATGTCCCACTGTAGAAACGCAAACTGTTGGTTCCGCTCACGGCGTACGTGGAGCTGTTATAGATAACAGGATAACCTGTATAAGTAGTGCCTCTGTTGATATAGTGCCAGCAATCCGGCAAATTGTTTGCCGTGCTGCTCGTAGTACCGGTGTAACTGTCGAAGTCGGTGGAGTACGGCAAAGTGGTTATCGGTAAACATTCGGTGGTGAACACTTTCACGTTTGACCAATCCGAGGACTCGCCGCCGCTACAATTGGCCTGTACTCTGACTTCGTAGGTATGGTTAGCATCCAGATTGGTCAATGTGGTTTGCGGCATACCGCTGACTGGCAGTTCCAGCCAAGTGCTGTCGGTGCCACTCTGCTCGCGATATTGCAACGTCCATTGATACTCGCTGCCATTGGGGGTCCACAACACATCGGCAGTTGTAGCCGTGATATTCTCGAATCTGAGCCTCTTCACCGACATACAAGACGGGGCAAGCGACACTTCAAGATTGTCAACCTGAGCTTCATTATAACGGTCCAACTTGGGGGCCATAATGGCGATGTAGTTGCCGCTTCCAGTGTAATGGTTGAAATAGAGGGCGAAATGCTCATAGGTAGTGGAACTTGCTTCTATCGTGTCTATGGCATCAAAGGTGGTGGCATCCATCGGGTCGCTCATCACACCCACCACCAGAATGGCTGGATAAGACGCCGAGTATTTGCGGGCATCAAACGACAACTGGAGGCCAGTAAGCGGGTACATAGTGTTGTCGAACTGCGGCAGGATGGCATATTGGTCGGAATATGCTGTCGTGGAATAGGTGTAGAAACGCAAACTGTTGGTTCCGCTCTGGGCGTAGGTGCTGCTGCTGTATATATTCGGCAAACCGGCGTAGGAGGTGCCGGTGTTAATATAGTTCCAGCAAGTCGGCAGATTGTTGGTTGCTGTGGCTGTGGTGCCTGTGTGGGAATCAAAATTCTCAAGGAACGGAATCGTGGTAAACGGATTACACTGGGTGGTGATGGAACTAGTCAAATAACTGCTATGGCCTCCGCCAGGGCATACGGCGCGCAGATACACATCATACTTGGATGCCGCGTTGAGGCTGGTCACTTGTAGTGTGGGGGTGTTGGTCACTGGATATGGGGTTTGCCCGATAATTCCCGTCCCTTCCGGAACAATATAAACCTCCCAGGCTGTTTCACTATCGCCTTCAGTCCAGGTAAGCGTAGCCTCTGTAGTGGTTACATTGGAAATAACCAAATCAGTCGGGCTGTCGCAGTTGGGTATCTCCTCTATCCAAAGGTCATCGAAATAGAGTGTACCTACACCCTTAAATGCAATGTAACGGCCCTGTCCGGTATAGCTGGATAAAGGAATGGAAAATTCTTCCCAAGTACTGGTTGCCGTATTCTGAGCCGTGTCTATTGCTGTGAAGGTGTTAGGATCCTCGGGATCGGTCAGCACGCCCACCACCATGTAATAGGGTAGGGATGAGGTACGGAGCTGGAACCTCGCCTGCAATGTGTTGATGCTGATACTGGGATCGAGTTCGTTGACAACGGCCATGCTCCAGGTAGCCGGGGTGGAAGAAGTGAGGGAATAGAAATACAAGGATTGCGGAGTGGATGTTGAATACGAGGTGGAAAGATACGGATATTCCGTTGTGGTGCTCTGGGTGTTGTGTCTGTACCAGCAGTTCGGGTAATAAGCCGCGCCACTGACACCGCCAAACTCATCAAAACTCTCGTAATAGGGAATTGAGGAAATGGGATCGCAGGTAGTGTGGAACCGGATGCTCATAAACAGGCTCGGTTCGGGTTCGTTACAATCGGCTGCCACATAGACTTCGTATTCCGTGTTCTCTTCCAAGCCGGTAAGGGTCAACGGGTTTGAGGTGGTGGTAAGATAGGTGGCCGTTCCCAAATCCACGGAATCCTTCTTTCCATAAACATAATACCAGGCTTGCTCATCCTGTCCAGGGGTCCAGGAAATCTCAGCGGTGTTGGTTGTGACATTATTCACTTCCAAATCCGTGACATGCAGACATGACGGGATGTAATCCACCACTATATCATCCAAATACATGTATGATGAGGCCGCTTGCGGAATTCTAAAGGCCACATAACGTCCGGTTCCCGTATAGGTGTTGGTCAGGCAATCTCCCATCTCCCAATTTGGATTGGAAGTAGTGGAGGTCATGGAAGGCGAGAAGGAGGCAATGCTGGTGAAGGTGGTGACATCTTCAGGATCTTCCATAATGCCCACTTCTATATAATAGGCAGCCGAGGTCTTTAGGGCTTTGAACTGGATCATCAGGCTGTCCATCGGGATGCTTTCTGCCATACGCGGCAAAGCAAGACAGGAATAGGATGCAGTGCTGCCGTAGAAATACAGGGAATACAAGCCGCTTGCCGCATACGTGCTTGACGGATACGGCCAAGCGGTGGTGGAGTTGGTTTTGCGGGTCAAACAGGGATCCACCGTATAAGCTGCACCGGAGCCTGAAGCGGACTCGAATCCTTGCGTATAGGGCAAAACCGTTATGTCTTCACAGGGAGTGAATGCCGACACGGTTGACCACTCACTGCTGTCAACGGAAGAACAGAGGGCACACACACGGAATTGATAGCCACTGCCTGAATTCAAGTTGCTGAATGTGTATGTATTGGTATAAACGGTGCCTTCAGAAGTCCATACCGTGTCGCCGTCAGCCTTGTACTCAACCACCCAGCTGCTCTCAGTGTTACCAGCAGCCCAGTTGACGATTATTTCAGCACTGCTAACGGAAGACACATAGACATTAGGCTTTACACAAACCCAAACGCTATCGCAATCCGCACCGAAGATGACATTATTGCGGGAAGCGGTTGAGCTTCCATTTGTCGTTGTAGGCACACTTGTGATACTATAGGCAGTAGCATCGTTGTATGTGTATTTGGCAGCTCCCGTACCTGATGGGGCCGTATGCACTCGCCAGCTGTTGCCGCTAGTATAACTATCATTGGCATCAATCACAATAACGGCAAGGTTGTCGGTACCATTATACACAAACGGTGTGGTGAAATTGAATGTGTTCCAAGAATTTGCCACCAATGTCTGCGGACCGGAATACACCAACTGTGCGGTTGCTGCGGGCAGCCAATCGGATGAAGTGGTAGCGGTAGTATGCATCAAGTAAATGGAGAAATGACGCTGTTGCGACAAGTTGACCAAATAAAAAGAGAGAGATTTGAATGTGTTGGCTCCACCTAACTCACTGGCCGTATATATCTGCTGGGTATAGCCATGCTTGTATAGACTATATGAAGGCAGATATACATTGGTGGTGGTGCCATCTCCAACAGCGACCTCACCTCCAATCAAGCATTTGGTCTTGAATGTTGCTGACACCGTATCCGAGGAAGCCGTAGAACAGTCGGAATATACACGCACTTCGTATAATGTGGTGGGCGTGAGACCCGAAAGCATGTAGAAAGTACCCGTTGTTGTCTCGGGTGACGACCAGTTGTCCATGCCCAATTCAGAATATTGCACTGTATAAACAGGCGTTCCGAAGAGCGCATTCTCCCAGGTAACCATGGCGGATGTGCCCTGTATTTGACCGACAGAGAGGTTTCTGGGCTCGGAGCACGTAGGTATTGCATCCAACACCACATCGTCAAGATAAACACCTGTAGTAAGTTCATCAGGAGATCTGAAAGCCAGATATATCGGGGTGTTGTACTGCTCTGTAAGGTTTATTGTAAACTCTTCCCAATCGGAAGTGGTGGGGAGGTCTGATGAATAGATGTTCTTCAGCAACACGAAAGTTTCTATGGAGTCGGGATTTGTCATTACACCTACCTGCAGGCGCCCGTAGGAGGCCGAAGTCTTCTTCAACTTGAAAGTCAAATAGAGACTGTTTGCCGGGTAGCTGGAAATGTCGAGCTGTTGTGAAACGCCCATGGAATAATAGGCGGTTGTACTATAGAGGTAAAGGGCACCTACGCCAATATGTTGCGTGCTGGAAATGTAAGGATAGGGTGCGGTATTGTTCGTTATACGAGACCAGCAGGTCGGCATGGGGCCTGGGGAGGTGGCCGACGTGGATGTAGTCGTCCCGTATGTGTCAAAATGCTCCTCATATGGAATGTCGGAAGTCATTGCGCAACGGGTCTTGAAAGAGACCGGTCCTGTCCAATTGCTGAAGTCGTTGCCGCCGCAGTAGGCGCGCACATACACATCATATTCCGTTTCAGGGGTGAGCATATTGACCGTATATGGATGTTCCGTTGCAATAACCGCCAAACTGCTTTCTGGCGCACTTCCTGCGGGAACCACCGCAACCTCCCAGGATGTCTCGCTACCGTATGGCTGCCAGTTCACGGTGACTTTTTCACTGGAGTAACTGGTCACAGTCAAGTCCATCGGGCGCATACATGTGGGTATGTACGACAGGACAATGTCGTCAATGGTACCGACATTATAACCCGTGGTAGATGCGGGTTTGACACCCTTGAACGCTATATAACGCCCGTTGCCAGTATAATGATTGAACAAAGTGACATAGTCTCTGAATATAAGACTCTCGGTATGGGGGACCAGCAAAGTATCGACCGGCACAAATGTATTGATATCGGAAGAGTCGCTCATTACACCTATAATCACATAGAAAGTGTAGGTAGATGTCTGAGAGTAAGGTCTTGCCTTGTATTCCATCATCACGGAACTGATGGGGATGCTGGGATCCAAGGCGGGCATCACGGCGTATTGGTCGCTGTATGCCGTGGATCCGTACATATAGAAGCGAAGGGCGTTCAATCCGCTGTTGGCGGATGTGGAGGAGTTGTAAACATTGGGGTAATTGCTGTATGATGTTCCGGTATTGAGGTTGCTCCAGCAGAAATTGAACAGGTTGCTCACGCCCGATGTGGAAGTGGAACCCGCAAAAGCATCAAAATTCTGTGTGTAGGGCAGTTCCGAGATGTTACCGCATTCTGTGCTTGTCGAATAGGGTCCACTGAAAAGGCTGGTGTCGCCATAGCCGCACACCGAACGCACATAAAAGTCGTAAAAATGGCTTGCCGAAAGGTTAGTCACCGTGGTTGTGTTCGAATATGCCTGCACTCGCGTGCCGGTGCCGAGGATAAAGCCCTCATTGCCATACTCGATTTCCCATTCCTGCGCAGAGCCTTGCTCATTCCAGGTAAGGGTAACAGAGTTCTGTGTGGCCACCGTGGAGGTTATGTCACGAGGTTTCGGACAGGAGGGTGTCTCATACAATTGCAAGTTGTCAATATACCCGTAATTGCTGACAAAATCGCGGGGAGCCACCAGGGCTATGTAGGCACCATTGCCTGTATAGTTGCTGAAGTTGATCAGAAAATTGCTATAACTTGTGCTGCTGGATGTAAATGTGTCGATAGGCACAAAGGTGGTCAGATCGTGATAGTTGTCCATGACACCCACCACCACGGTGAAATTGCTGGAAGTGGCATTAGCTCTTCCGTCAAACTCCAATGACAGAGTATTGATTGGATATGTCATCACATCCACGGGTGGCAATATGGCCACCTGATGCCCATAGTCGGTACTGGAGGTCGTGGTGTAGAAACGCAAGCTGTTGCTGCCGCTTTGCGAATAGGTGGTGGAGTTGTAAATAATGGGGTATCCAGCATACGTCGAATAGGTGCCGGCCAGATGATGCCAACATTCCGGAAGGTTGTTGGTGGTGCCGGATGTGGTTCCAGGATGTCTGTCAAAATTCTCCGTGAACGGAAGTTCGAAAATATAACAGGTGTCATCTTCCATTTCGATCGTTGCGGTTATAGGATCAGACTCACAGTTGTCTGCATAGATGGCAGTCACGTTGTACTGGAATGTTCCGTTGGAGGTTAGTGAATCCACAAAGGTGTTATTTAGCACCGGTGTGGGGGTCAGTAGTGTCTGGTTGCAATAGATATTGTATCCCTGCACAAGATTGGTGCTGTTCGACACTTCCAATGCGATGTCAAACACATATTCCGCACCAGAAGACACTGCCAAGGGTCTCCATCCCGTACCGTTAATGTTTCCGTACAGATTTTGGTTGTGATAGGTCCCATCGCTGTTTGATGCGTGTATGGGGTATCCGTACATGGTGTTGATAAGAATCGTCACCCAAAGTTCCTGCGTGGAATCAATGGTGAGAGGTGTGGTCAGAGGAATGGTGTTGATGGCACTGGTTGTAAGCGTGCTGGTAATCGGCTGGGTATAGATTATGGTTCCCGGGTTGAATGTGGTGTCCAATGGGTTCATGCTTCCGCCTTGCCATATCACTATGGTGAAGTCGGCATAGGAGGTGGACACACCCGGACAGAAAGACACTGCTGTAATTTTATGTCCGTTTACAGGAGCCAAATCGCTCGTCAGGAAACGTACCGTAGGTAGGGAGGTGGCAGCACCGCCCGAGGATCCGCCCCAACCAATTCTAGTTGACATGGCAAGAGCGCCAGGAAATGACACTCGTTGTTGGTTAGTATCCACCGCCGGAATCCAATTTAACGTCACATTCCTGTAATCCGGAACATGGGGTGTTGCGGTCAAATTCGTCGGTCCCACACAATTTTGGGCCCTTAACATGGCAATGCTAAAAAGCATTGCTACAAAAAACAATAGACTTTTTCTCATAATATTTGTGCTTTTTTATTGATAGATAATACTTTACAATATTTTTATAAAATACGCCCCCAAAACTATAAAATTTTTTTCAAAACTCAATAAAAAAACGGAGACAAAATTTTTGCCTCCGTTTTATGTATATAAATACCTTTTGGATTATTTCTTCACGATGCGTTTTGTCACTAAACCCTCATCAGTATAAATACGGGTGAAATAAACACCGGAAGCATTTTCACTCAGATCAATGTTAACACTGTTATCATCAACCTTAACGTTCTTGATCAGCTTGCCATACACATCATACACTTCCACACTTTGAATTCTGAACTCTGTATTTTGAATTCTGAACTCTCCGGTGGTCGGGTTCGGATAGAGGAGGGTGGTAGCCATCACATAGCCGTTCACGCCATCCGGTTGGGTCACGAAGGTGACTGTAGATGACGGGGTGCTGGTTTGATCGCCGCAGTTGGCCGTCACATACACATCGTAATTGGTCTGGGGCTCCAAGTTGGTGATGGAGTACGGATGTGTTGTGGTTGTGACCGTGGTCCAGCTGTTTGCGGAGCTCTTCTTGTAGCTGATGGTCCAGTTGTCAGGCGTACCCTCTTGTGCCCAATCCACATTCGCACTTGTTGTTGTAACATCGCTGACCGTCACATTGGTCGGAGCATTGCAAGGTTCAGGAGTAGATCCGCTTACGCAGTTTACTTGAATCTCAAAGCCACTATAAGTAGTGGTAGCGTCAGAGTGGAAATAGAGTGTCAGCGGACCAGTAGTAGAAGTAATATTGGTCAAGGTGTCTCCATTATGGCTGTCAAACAGGATAGTACCTGTATTGTCGCTACCGTCAAAAATCTGGAGATAATCCCATCTTGAAGAAGATCCTGTCTCGATGTTATATGTTCCGTTAAGTTGCACGAACAAGCCCGCTTGATCCGGATTCACAACAACCGTAACATCGCAACTGTTAGAGTAATTGCCGTTCACACCTCCGTCATCATAGATGACTCCACCACACATGGAAACGGTGTGTGAGCCAGAAGTCGGCATGTTATAGGAACCCGGGGTTGCTGAAACGGGACCTGTCCAAGCACTCTCATCACCACCGCCACAGTTGGCACGCACATAGAAGTCATATACCGTGCCTGATGTCAATCCCGTAACCGTAAATGGATTGGTGGTGACAGGAATCGTTGTTCCTGTACCTGGCGTGAATCCTTGAGCACCATATTCAATATCCCATGCAGTGGCAGTAGCAGCTTCTGTCCAGGACAATGTCACCGTGTTGGTGGTGGTTCCTTGAACCATTAAATCCGTTGGTTTAAGGCAGGTCGGTATCATCTCCACAACAACATTATCTAAACTTGCATAATAGTTGCTGGAAGAACCTCCAGTATATTTGAATGCAATATTGGCACTGGTAACACTTGCGGGAATCGTATTCAGCATTTGAACCACTTCCGTAAGAGTTGTGGTTTGAGGACAAGCATAAAGCTCAACAAAGGTACTGGCATCTGCCGGATCGGTCATGTAACCAACTGAAAGTGTTCCATTAGAAGAAGTTGTACCCTCATTTCTATAAGTAAAGGTGATTTGCAGGTTATGGATATCTTCCGTGATAGACGGCAAAGCCGCGTATAAAGGTGTCGTATGGGAAGATCTGAAGAACAAGCAATTACCAGAAACAGCATAACTGCTGTAAGAAGTCAAGAACACCTGAGGATAGGAGGTTGTATTGGCACTCATATTCAGGAAAGTCCAACAAGTAGGCATCTCGTGATTAGGATATAAAGTCGGGGGAGTGGATGAAGTGGCTGTTGTAGTATAATTATTAAAGTCTTCTTGATAAGGAAGGACGGTCACAGCATCGCATTCGGTATGGAAAACCAATAGATCTGACCATGGGGACACATCACCATTGCCACAGTTTGTTCTCACATACGCATAATATGTAGAAGATGTGTTCAATCCATTGAGTGTGAAAATAGTATCTGTGGCAACCGTAACGGTGGCAGAATCAGGATCAAAGTTTGCATCGGTGCTGTAAACCACATCCCATTGGAAATCAAGTGCACTTGCCGGACTCCATAAAAGGTCAACAGAAGTTGTTGTGGCATTGGTAGCGGTAAGACCGCTCACCGGAACACAGGTGGGAAGTGCATCCACACTGATGTCATCCAAATAGGTGGCATATCCACTCGGAGAAATGAGTTTGAAACCAATACTATGACCCGTTCCAGTGTAATGGTTCAGGTAAACAATCTTATCCTCCCAAGCGTTGGCAGCGGAAACATGAAGCGTGTCAATGGCGACAAATGTGGAAGCGTCGGTGTTGTCGGAAAGCACACCAACCACCAATTGGTTGGTCGTGCTGCCCATTCTGAGTTTGAACGAAACTTGTTGTGTACTCAAATCCACATTTTGATCCATAATAGGTGAAACAGCCATAGCAAATGTGGTAGTTCCGTATGAATACATGTAAAGTGAATTAGGAGATGAGTTGGAAGAAGAGCTGGAGACATACGGTTTTGTAGAATATGGGCCCACAGAAGTCCAGCAAAGAGGCAGTGAATTGGTAGTAGAGTTGTCAAAGTTTTCCGTATAAGGCAATGTGTAATCATCACATTCGGTCAGGAATGAATATACATTCGTCCAAGTGGAGACCTCGCTATTGCCACAGTTGGTACGCACATATACATAATATGTAGTAGCGGCATTCAAACCGGAAAGCGTAAGGATTGTATCCGTTGCAGGAGTAACGGTTACTGTATCGGGATTGATGTTTTGGGTCGTACTGTAAACCACATCCCATTGCATGTCGCTTTCCGTGGCCGGATGCCAAGTAAGGTCTGTGGTATGAGCCGTGGTGTTCAACGCTGTCACATTGGACGGTCTAGCACAGTTTTTGCCAACAATACTGATATTGTCAACGGCACCAGCGGGATTGTTTCCTCCGCTACCATCATTACGCCATAAGAGATAAATACGATAAGTTCCATTATATTCAGAACCGTCAATGGTGATATGTTTTGTGTTCCAAACAGAGTCATAATTCAATTTATCCACAAGAACTGTAGCTCCTGCAGGAACTGTAATTGAGGTTCCTGATACTGGAACAGACGGAGAACCAATATAGACACGGATATAATCGCAACAAGATTCGCCATAACCTTTCCAATCCAAAGACATTGAATATTCATTATAACCGGTAAAGTCGAAGTCACGATAAGCCCAAACTGCTGAAGCGGAATGTGAATAATTGTTGGAGACACCATTATCATTGGAGACATACAATCCGGTTGTACCGTTAGTGGTGTGGTTTGCAGCCGTATCGATAAACCACTGGTTGGTGCATGTGCCATTAACAAGTACCCAAGCGGAACTTTCGGTAGGATCTTCAAAGTCACAAGAATATGGGATGCTGGCTGCCAAAGAATTCAAGGTAGTGAAGGATTGGACAACCGACCAGTCTGATGTGTCATTAACATCGCAAATAGTACGCACATACACATCGTATGTGGTATTGGGTGTCAAGTTGGTCAGTATTTGTGTGGTTGAAGTTACATTATCAGCTACGACAGTGTCAGGATTGAATCCGGCAGGGCCATAGACAAACTCCCAATTCGATTGAGCGCCGTCTTGGTCACTCCAGGTAATCGTAGCACCATCCATACCTACTGTAGTGGTGGTGGGCGTAGGAGGAACACAGGAAACGCAGGAAACGTTCAATGCAAAACCAGCATAAAAGATACTTCCATCAGAGGTGAACTGGATGGTCAACGCGGTTGAGGAATATGTAGGCGGCACAGTCATACCAGAGGAATTAGATCCGCTGAACAACACAGGACCATTGGTACCTACGCCATCATATATTGTAAGAATATCGTAATTGCTTTCGGAGGTGAGAGTACCCGAAACTTGAATACCAGCACCTGGAGTGGCAGGGAACAGAACAATTTGGTCATTACGGTCGGAGCTATAATTTCCGGAAGCACCACCATCGTCATACAAAATACCACTACAAGTGGTCAATGTGTCATATTCATTAATTTTAAATATACCTGGAACAGCCGACACGGGTTGTGAGAATAGACTTGTCTCTGAACCGCAGTCAGCCTGAACGTAGAAGGTATAAGTTTGACCTGCTGTCAAATTGTCAATGGTGACAAACGTGTCCGTAACATATTGCACATTCATAATCACGGTATCAGGATTGAAATTACCCGTGCCATAGGCAACATTCCATGCACTTTCGGTACCACCTGGTGACCAAGTTATGGTAGCGGAAGATGCCGTAAGACCAGTAATCGTCACATTCTCAGGTCTCAAACAAGTAGGTATATCATTTATGCGAACCTCATCCAACCAATAATACCAGTTTGAGGCGGTAGTATTCTGTTGGAACACAAAATAACCTTGGTCTGTAGAACCGATATTGTCCAAATTATACTCATAATAATGCATGTCGTTATCTGCCGGAGTAATGGTGGCAATCGTGATCATAGTGGCGGTAGTGTCTGTCAAACTGGGGATAAAACCTACCGTCATTGTTCCGGAAGTTGGCCCTTCGCGTTTCAATTGGAATGAAATCTGCAATTCATTTACACTTTGGGGGATGAAGGGTGTGGCCACTACACCAGGACCCCGGAATTGAAGGGCTTTTCCGCTTCCTCCATAAGAAGAAGATCCGCTATAGGTATAAGGTGTGCCACTGAGGAGATGCCAACAAGGAGGGAATTGGCTTGTTCCGGAAGGATAATTTTCAAAAGTTTCATAGTATGGCATTACCACGTCACCACAACCCGTCAAGAAAGCAACACTGCGCATTTCGCTGACCTCATTGCCGCAATTGGTGCGCACATAGGCTGTGTAGGGTGACAATGTGTTCAAATTGGTGCACACATAATAGGTGTCTTGTACGGTAATCCAACCATAGTCTGTAAGCGAATCACCTAAAGCAACTATTTGAATATCCCATGAGCTTTGTCCGGGTTCGGCTACCCAAGTGATGGTGGCACCATCCGAAACAATGCTGTTCTCATCAACCGCAAGGGATAAAACTCTACGACAAGAAGGTGTGTAATCCAAATGGAAATTATCCAAATATACATATCCGGATGTGGTGGAAGAGTTTCTATCAACTTCACACTTGATGGCCAGATAATTACCCGTTGCCGTAACATTGGTCAAAGGAATTTCAAATTCATTCCAATTCGTGGTCAGGTTGAGGGTTTGAATAGCCGTGAAAGTAGTGGTATCCGTAGGATCTGACATCACACCCAAAGTGGCAAGAGCAGCCTCAGTGGTTCGTTTCATATCGAAACGGGCCGTCAACATATTCAAACCAATGGTCGGGTCAATAGCCGGCGCAATAGCGTATGCATATTGGTTTGCTGTAGCTGTTGTTTGATAGAAATACAATCCGTATGATCCACCATGGGCAGCTGAAGAATATGTGTAAGGATAGGTGGTGGAAGAGGATATTTTCGTCCAACAAGTGGGGAAGCTGTTAGTACCATATGTGTCAAAATTCTCATCAATAGGCAAATTCGCATACGCGGGACATTGGGTACGGAAACTTATTGAACGCCAGCGGCTCACATCTCCGCTACCGCAATTAGCGCGAACATAAACATAATAGTTGGTCAAACTGGTCAAACCCGAAACATTATAAAATGTATCGGAAGCATAATCTGTAGGAATTGACAGGGAATCCGGAACATCCGTCTGTGAAGTGGCGAAATAAATATCCCAATTGGTTTCAGTGCCACGAGGACTCCATGTAAGAGTAGCGGATTCGTCTGTGACATTGGTTGCGGCAAGCGCACCGGGAGCGGGACAAGTCACCACTCCTGTTGTGTATTCAATCTTAACATTGGCGCGGTTGCCTTGTGTATATTTGTTTCCAGAATAGGAACCTAAATTATAAGGATCCGGATCAGCACTGTCGCTATGGAAACTGATCACAGAATTTGCATTGGAAGAATATTCAAAATAACGAGTGCTATAACCGCTTGTTTGCTCGTGCATAGCAATCATGAGGGTGCTGCTGCCATCATAATCAAAAGGAGCGTCGAGGGTAATCGTAGTCCAACCCGCTGTTCCAGGAATGGTCCAACTTCCAGAATACACAATATCGCCGACCGACACGGGCTCATAATCGTTAGCGTCCGCGAACGAAGTTCTGCTTACATTTTTCATGTACACCACAATGTTGTTTGTTTGGTCCGTTGTGGTGGATGAAGGTTTGTGATAAAAACTGATAGCCGTTATGGTAGCCGGCATGTTGATTTCACTGGCATAGTAAAGCTGCTCAACAAAAGAATAACCCCAGAGAGAATTGAACGGGGTATTATAAGAGGTTGACGTTCCGGTACCGATGACCAGAGTGTCCTGCGCTCGCAAAAATGCAGGTAGCATTGCTACAAGCACTGTCAAAAAGAGAAGAACTTTTTTCATGTTTTTTTAATTTAAAAGATTTATTTTTAAAAAGTTAAGTTGTTTTTTCTATTATTCAGAATAAAAGGGCGGCAAATATATATAAATCCTCCATACAATCATTTTTTTTCAATTTTTTTTGAAGGTAATAATACGTGATAAATTTCATGCAGCCCAGAATAGGAGTGGAGATCCGAACAAAAGATAAGTGGCGGGAAAAAAGGCAAACGATGTCTTCTTCCCTGCGTCAAATCCAAACCTATCTGCTGATACAGAAACCACACAAGTTCAGAACAATAGAAAGCAGCGGTGTCTTGATCGTCAAAAGACTTGTCAAACAATAATTTACGACTATATATCTCCTCTCCTTTCTTTAATAGTTTCAGAGTGTCCCCCGGCGCAAGAGGCAACCGGCAAATACACCCCTCCACCGCCCTGTCGGAGCGGAAAAACACTCCGATAGGTTCCATTTTCACACTGTCTTTTTCGGTTTTCGTGGCTCTTTCATTGGGCACCGCATGCAAAACACACCATTGATGGTCGTGCCAAATCACCATCCCTACATGCGAATAAACGCCCGCCGTATCCACCGAGGTAACACTCCTGCTAACCATACTCTCTCCCGTCCTAAAGGCAATGTCACCTGTGTGCAACTCGAGTGTATCAGGTATCACAAACAATTGATAATCATCCTTTTGACGGCAACAAGCGAATAAAAAAATCAAAACAAAAACAAAAAAGGTAGAAACAAGTGTCCACCTGCTTCTACCTTTCACACAAGGTTGACATCTATCAACCCTTAACTTTCCATTTTCCATCTTGCTTCACCAATTTAACATTGTTGACGGACTCCTTCGGCTCAGAATTGAAGGAGGATGTATAGCTGTATTTCACATCCACCTCAGCGGTCTGACCATCTTCGGAAATTGTTTCTGAAACAATTTCAAAATCCTTGATGTCCATCTCGATCCCTTTCAATTTTTCCACTTCCTTCTGAATCTCCTCATTGTTTTCCACGGTGGAATAACTCAGCGCTTTTTCGAAATCGCCTTTTTGAAGGGCTTTGTAATAATTGTTGGTCACATCCTTGGGACTGGAGGAACTGCAAGACGCCATAATCAGGGCAACGGCTATCACTCCGATAAAAAGCAGAATTTTTTTCATAGCAAACTATTTTAATGAATAATGGGGCAAATGTACAAAAAAAATGCACACTGCCCCATTTTTATGGAAATTTGAACGTATTCCCAACGGATTGATTATTGAATCGTGTATCTCACGCCAACATTCACACCCCAATCAAAATAATGGATGTCGTAATGTTTGTTGAACATCAAACCGAAACCAGGGCGGAAATCAGCCTGAAGTGTGAGCGGAATGTTGAATTTGTACTCAACACCACCAATGGCATTGACTCCAAACTTGCCATAATAATATTTGTAGTAACCATAATAGCCATCATAGGAGGTTGCCCAAGAGTAACCGCCGCTGATGCCACCACCCACAAACCAATGCAGACCACCTGCGTTGGTCGGTGCCTCATACATGAGGTTGGGGTTCACCTCTATCGTGGTCGGGAAGAAACCGCCATGACGGAAAGCGTAGTTGGTGCCTTTTTCATGATAGGTGGAAACCGTATGTGTCCACTTGTAACCGGCATCTATACTGAAAGCCAAGTGATCTGTGAAGAAGGTTTTGTAAGAAAAAGCATTCAGGTTACCTCCCGTAACGCCAATACTATGACGATAGGGAGCTTGCGCGTTGACGGCCACAAAAAAGCCTAAAATCATTAACAATGCACTTAATTTTTTCATAACTTTCTTATTATTATACAATTGTATTTGTTAATTTTTTTGCAAAAATATCAAAAACAAAAATACTCAATCCTCGTTATACATAAAAAAAGCCACACGCAGTTGTTAATAAAAATACTACTTTTGTCCCCGTTTTATGAAAAGAACCCTCTGTTATATAATCCTAACCGTTGCCTGTCTTTTGGGGTACGCCCAGAAAGACAAGGACTATGGTTTCCGCGTATGGGAGGATTCGCTCATCCAACTGCGTGACCAGGTGATGAACGAGCCCGACGAAACCACCCGACTGGCTATGAATGAGGACTTTATGTCGCTGCTGGAAGAGGTGTTACAAATGCCCAACTCCTTCAAGTTCGCTTGGGATTCGGTGAAGAATTTCTCGGTATTGACCGCTCCCGACAACACCTTCAAGATTTTCACCTGGCATGTAATGAAAAAGGATTTTTCGGTGGATAATTTCGGCTTCATCCAAGTTTACAATGAAAACCGCAAAAAATTCGTGCTTTTCCCCCTTTACGACAAACGCAGCACACTGGACTACCCCAAAACATCCATCGGCAATCAGAACCATTGGTATGGGGCCGTTTATTACTCCATTATTCCACTAAAATCGAAAGATTTAACCTATTATACTCTGCTGGGATGGAATGGCAATGACCTTTTCACCAACCAGAAAGTGATTGAGGTCTTGCACTTTAACAAAGAAACCATCCCCATATTCGGGGCGCGGATTTTCAAAAACTATACGGAACGCGTGAGTCGCGTGATTTTCGAGTATTCCAAAAACGCATCGCTCCACCTCAACTACGAGCACCAGCAATATGCCGTCAGCACCGGCAAAATGAACCCCAAGACCCGCCAACCCGAATACAAGAGCGTGGACAGTCCGATGATTATCTTCGAAGAACTGATTCCCATGGAGGACAATCTGCAAAGCATCCCCGCTTACATGGTACCCGAATCCAGCTTGAATCAAGGATTTATCGAAGATAATGGAAAATGGGTCTTCATGAAGAGTGTGCGCGGCGCTAACCCTGACCGTGTCAAACCCACCTACCAATACAAAAACCGACAATTTTTCAAAACCAATTAAGCTCACTATGGATTCATCCCTTTATCCCTTAAAATTCGAACCCATCCTGAAAGACAAGATTTGGGGAGGCAACCGTTTGAAAACCGTTTTAAACAAAAAAATCAGCGAGGCAAACCAATGCGGGGAAAGTTGGGAAATATCCGGCCTCGTAGGCGATGAGTCCATGATTGTGAACGGTTTCCTGGCTGAAAACAACCTAAACGAACTGCTGGAAATATACATGACCGAACTGGTGGGCGAAAAAAACTATGAACAATACGGTCTCGGGTTCCCACTGCTCATCAAATTCATCGATGCCCAGGACAACCTGTCGGTGCAGGTGCACCCTGATGACGAACTGGCACAGCGGAAATACGGACAAAGCGGGAAAACGGAGATGTGGCATGTGATTGCTTCGGAACCCGGAGGAGGACTGTATGTGGGTTTTAACCAAACGGTGACCAAAGAGCAATTCCAAGACGCTCTAGATCAAGGTTCTGTGGCCGACTTGCTGCAATTCCATCCCGTCCAGTCTGGTGACACTTTCATGATTCCTGCGGGCACGGTGCACGCCATTGGCAAGGGTGTCCTGCTGGCCGAGATACAGCAGCCCTCCGACATCACCTTCCGCGTGTTCGACTGGAACCGCGTGGACAACGAGGGTAACCCGCGCGAACTGCATGTGGAAGAGGCGCTCGAAGCCATCCATTTCGATGAGCAAACCCAGGATTTCAAAATCCAATACCAGCCCACGCTGAACAAAACGGTGAAACTGGTTCGCTCCGAATACTTTAACACCAACCTGCTGGAATTTGACCAACCGCTGAACAAATCCTTTGCGGAGATCGACTCTTTCGTCATCTACATCTGCCTGGACGGCCAAATCCTGCTGGCATGCGGCGACCAGCGCGAGCGATTGGAAACTGGCGAGG
>DGGS01000049.1:0-3416 GCA_002392325.1 Bacteroidales bacterium UBA3868 | reverse complement strand
TGGAAACTGGCGAGGTGGTGCTCATCCCCGCCGATATTGAGGAAGTGCAACTCCTGCCCGCCCGCAAATCCAAAGTTCTGGAAGTCTATTGCTAATGGCAACATTCCGTTTTAAGAAATTTTCACTTTCGCATGATAACAGTACCATGAAAATTGGTACCGATGCCGTTTTGCTGGCAGCCCTGACCGATGCGACCCCTGCCCTTTCGGTGCTGGATGTGGGCTGCGGCTGTGGCGTGATCGCATTTTGTTTGGCACAGCAACTGTCTCACACGCAAACACATCCCATGGTTTTCGGCATCGATCCCGATGAGAATTCCATCATGGAAGCCCGTCAAAACGCCACTTCATACCCACTCTTGTCACCCGATGTTTTCCATTTCATCCATGGCCGCGTGCAAGATTTAGCCGCTGTGGACCAACGCCAAAAATTCGACCTCATCGTCTCCAATCCCCCCTTTTTCGGCAACGACCTCAAACCCACCGACGCATCCCGCCTGAAAAGCAAACACCGCGATGCCCAATTATCGTTTGAGGAACTGCTGGATAGCGTGTTAAAATTGCTTAATCCGAACGGGCGCTTTGCCCTGATCCTCCCCAAAATCGAAGGTGAGGACTTTGACCGACGGGCATCAGAAAAACTTTTTTGCCGCAAGCGCGTGTTCCTACAACCAACCGCTAAAAAACCGATACACAGGGTAATACAGGAGTATTCGCAAGAAAATGGCCCCTGTGAGGAACACTTGCTCGTTATCCGAAACGAACAAAACGAATATACGGAGGAGTACAAGGCGGTAGTAAAACCCTATCTTTTATGAACCCCATTCACCTCATTTACCAACTTCACCCCATGTACCCCTTTTCTCCCTTCACCAATTGGCCGCAGGCGGCGGCAATGTCTTGTCCGCGACTCTGGCGCACATTCACCACCATGTTGCAACTTTTAAGGTACTCTATAAACTCTTCCCTTTGGTTAGGGTAAGATCGGTGATAGATACCATCCTTGGTTTCGTTGTACTCTATAATATTGATTTTCACAGGAAAAGGCCTGCAATAACGGGCCAGTTTCTCAGCATCCTGTCGCGTATCATTCACTTTCGACAACAGCAGATATTCAAAGGTAACACGCTCACCGGTTTTCTGATGGTAATAGACTAAGGCGGCCTGAAGGTCATGCAAGCTATTGTGATCCGTCACTGGCATAATGACTTGACGCACTGCTGGATCTGCACTATGCAGAGAGACAGCCAACCCGCATGGGAAATTTCGGTCGGCCAGTGCCTTGATGCCCTTTACAATGCCAGCAGTGGAAAGCGTAATCCGGGTGGGCGACAATCCCCATCCATCCTTGGCGGTAAGTTTGTCGATGGCGGTCATCACATTGTCGAAATTCAGCAGCGGTTCGCCCATACCCATGAACACGATATTGGAGATGCCGTTGCCATACAACTCGCGGGCGCGGGCGTCCATCAGCACATACTCATCCACAATCTCGCTGTAGTGCAAGTTGCGAATAAACCCCATCGTACCAGTGGCACAGAACGAGCACCGGAGCGGGCAACCCACCTGCGAGGAGACGCACGCCGTAACGCGGTCGCCCGACGGGATAAGCACACCCTCCACCAACGCATCATCGTGGTAGCGGAAGGCAAATTTGACAGTTTTGTCCTTGCTATGCGCCTCTTGTGCAATGACAGCGCGATGGAATGTGAATTGGGCGGCCATACGGGTACGGAGATCGGCGGAGATATTTGTCATCTCCTCAAAACTGCCGGAACCTTTCTGCCAAAGCCATGTCCAGATTTGTTTGGCACGGAATTTTTTCTCTCCGGTTGAAACCAGAAAATCTTCCAATTCCTCGTACGAAATACTGCGAATATCTTTCATGAAAGCGAAAAAAAAGGCCGCCGGAAACGACGGCCAAATTAACATTATGAAAAAAACACAAACTATTTTACTAGTTTGTATGTGTCCATCGCCATCACCAATTCCTCGTTGGTGGTCACGGAGACCAATTTCACCTTGGATTCGGGTGTGGAAATGATACCATCCTCGCCGGCATATTTCTGGTTGGCTTCCTTGTCCAACTTGGTGCCGAGAAATTCGAGACCGTCGCAGATGGCTTCGCGCTGGAACCAGGCATTCTCGCCAATGCCACCCGTGAAGAGGATGATGTCCACACCACCCATGGCGGCGGCGTAAGCGCCGATATATTTCTTCACACGATAAGCGAACATGTTGAACGCGTAGGTGGAACGCTCGTCACCGGCATCGCGGCCCGCGCGGATGTCGCGCATATCCACACTCTTGCCGGAAATGCCCAGCAAACCGCACTTCTTGTTGATGAATGTGTTGAGTTGCTTGGTGTCCATTTTTTCGGAATCCATGATGTAAATCAACGCACCGGCGTCAATGTCACCGCAACGGGTACCCATCATCAAACCCTCCACCGGCGTGAAACCCATGGAGTTGTCAATGGACTTGCCGTTCTTAATGGCGGTGATGGAAGCGCCATTGCCCAAGTGGCAACTCACGATCTTGCAGTTGTTATAGTCGAGACCCACCATCTCAGCGGCTTTCGGACCCACATACTTGTGGCTGGTGCCGTGGAAACCGTAACGGCGGATTTTCTTTTCGGAATAATATTCGTATGGCAGCGCATACAAGAACGCCTCGGGCGGCATAGTCTGATGGAAAGAGGTGTCGAAAATACCCACATGCTTGATGTTGGGGAGCAGTTTCTTCATCACATCTATGCCAAGCAGAGAAGCCGGATTGTGCAACGGAGCCAACTCGCACAGTTTGGCGATCTCCTCACGCTCCTTGTCTCCGATAACCATGCTCTCCTTGAAATACTCACCGCCATGGGCCACACGATGACCAACCGCATTGATCTCATCCAAAGATTTGATTACGCCATGCTTGGGATCCATCAATGCTTCGAGCACCAATTTCACACCCACTTCGTGGTTGGCAATGGGCGTCTGCACATAGTATTTGTCTTTGCCGACAGGTTTGTGCGTGAACTCGCCCATTTCCAGACCTACACGCTCCACAAGACCTTTGGCCAACAATTCGGGTTGCGGTTCCATTTCCAATAATTGATATTTGATGGAGGAACTGCCGCAATTTAAAACTAAGATTTTCATATTCGATTGATTAAGAATTGATTTTACTTTTTAGTGTTTAAGCGGGGCAAATATACAAAAAAAGCGGACAACCCAAAAGGTCATCCGCCAATAAAAACGATATTTTTTTCAACTAAAAATAAAGATCACGCTCTCCTGCTTTGATACGCTCAATGCGCTTCAGCAATTCATCGCGGAACTTCTCATCCACATTCACGAGATTGTTCTCGATGACCTTCCAACCCTTGGCGGCAACCTCTGGGGTAGCATAGTCCACCAAATATTCGCT
>DGGS01000212.1 GCA_002392325.1 Bacteroidales bacterium UBA3868 | reverse complement strand
GCCATGGATTTGGACAGTAATGGTTACGCCATCCTCATCGCGGCCAAGTATCTGGAGGAGTTTATTGAATATACACCGCATGTCTATACGATTTCGTCTCTTTCACTAGCGGATGCAGGACAAACTCTAATTTTGTATGATGCTGATAATCAGGTTATTCATACTGTTTCCTATCGTCCGAAATGGCACACAGAGCCCATCAAGCAGGAAGGCGGCTGGTCGTTGGAAATGTTGGATGAGTCGCTGCCTTGCTGGGGCGAGGAGAACTGGAACTCCTCCACTTCTCCATTAGGTGGCACACCGGGATTGCCCAATGCGGCAAGCACGGTCTTGTCCGACAACAATCCGCCGGAAATGGAGCGCATCACCCTCTTGGACAGTCTTACCCTGCGCATATTCTTTTCTGAACCGGTTTCTCTAACGGATGAAAATACAATCCCATTCACTCTTAACCCTTCACCTCATTCACCTACTTTACCTATTATCACATCCATCTCCGAGGTTCCTCCCACCTTTTCGGCACTCGATTTGAGACTGTCTTCGCCTTTACTGGAAGGTCAGGTTTACACGGTCTGTCTGACCGGTGATTTGAGCGACTGCGCTGGAAACAAAGTGCGACCAGACAGTTTCATGGAATGCGGGTGTCCTGGTGCTCCGGAGCACGGCGATCTTGTCATCAATGAGGTGTTGAGTCATCCGTTTGACGGCACGGATGCGGACTTCATCGAAATCTTTAATAAATCTTCAAAAATAATTGATTTAAAGGATGTTAAAATAGGTTCAGGAGGCGATACGATCCCTTTGAAGGCAGTCTTGGCTTCCAGTAGTGGAATGCAGCTTTTTCCGAACCGATATTGTGCTCTCTGCAAGAATAAGAAGCTGACGCAACAACAATATGTATGTCCGGAACCATTGAATTTGCTCCAGTGCGATTCTTTGCCTGCCTATAATAATGATGAGGGTGTGGTTTTTCTTACCGATATATCACTGCAAACCATTGACAGACTGCAATATACGGAAGATATGCATTATCCGAAACTGCAAACCACGGAGGGAGTGAGTCTGGAACGGCTCTCCCCTACGCTGCCCACTCAGAATCCGGATAATTGGCACTCGGCTGCCTCCACGGTCGGTTTTGCCACGCCTGGTTATGCCAACTCGCATGTGATAAGCGATACGGAACAGACGGAAACTGTTATCACGCCGGAGGTGATTTCGCCTAACAATGACGGTTTCGAGGATTTTGCGGAGATAAATTTGCGTTTTCCCGATTTGGACAATCGTCTTACCATTAGCATCTACAATGCCCGTGGACAATTAGTCAAACATTTGGCAAACAATGTTTTATGTGGGAATGAGGCCCAATTCCGCTGGGAGGGTCTTGATGACCAAAACCAATTGCTGCCGTCGGGAATGTATGTGGTGATGATCCAGTATTGGAACCTGTCGGGCCAATCGAAACGAATTAAGCGGGTGTTGTCAATTGCCAATTGGTAGTCGGTATCAGCCGCCAAAGTCGTCATAGTGAATCATTTCCGGGGTCACGCCGAGGGAGTCCAGCATCTTGAGCACCGCTTGCAGCATCATGGGCGGGCCGCAGATGTAATATTCAATATCTTCCGGATTCGGATGATTCTTGAGGTAGTTTTCATAAATCACCTCGTGAATAAAACCGGTATAGCCGGTCCAGTTGTCGCTTGGTTGGGCATCGGATAGGGCGATGTGGAATTCGAAATTGTCGTGCTCGGCTGCCAATTGCTCGAATTCTTCCTTATAAAACAGTTCTTTGCGTGAGCGCCCTCCATACCAGAAGGTGGTTTTGCGCTGGGTATGCTTGTTCTTGAACTGGTCGAAGATATGCGAGCGCATGGGGGCCATGCCCGCGCCGCCGCCGATGAACATCATCTCGCGGTCGGAGTCCTGCACGAAGAAGTCGCCGTAGGGACCCGAAACCGTCACTTCGTCGCCGGGTTTCAAACTGAAAATGTATGAGGATGAAACACCAGGGTTCACCTTCTCCATGCGTCTGGTTTTGCGGTTTATAGGGGGTATGGCAACACGCACATTCAGCATCACGATGTGGTTTTCAGCGGGATGGTTGGCCATGGAGTACGCTCGGATGGTGCCGGCGGGATTGCGCATCTTCAGGTCGAACAATCCCATCATCTCCCAGTCGCGGCGGAAGGGTTCATCCACCTCAATGTCAGCGTATTTGACCATACAACGTGGAATATCGATTTGCACATAGCCGCCGGAACGGAAGTCCATACTCTCTCCTTCCGGCAATTGCAACACGAGTTCCTTGATGAATGTGGCCACATTGTGGTTAGAAACCACCTTACAGGTCCATTTTTTGATGCCGAAAAACTCTTTGGGTATTTCAATGGCCATGTTTTCGCGCACTTTCACCTGGCAGAAGAGCCGGTAGTGTTCGGCGGCCATCTTGCGGGAGATGTGTGCCAGTTCGGTGGGCAGTATCTCGCCGCCGCCGGAGAGCACCTTCCCTTTGCAAGTGCCGCATGAGCCGCCCCCACCGCATGCGGAAGGGACAAACACCTGCTCGTCGGACAACGCCTGCAACAGTGTGCAACCACGCTCATGCTCAATCTCTTTCTCCCCGTTTATCGTTATCTTGACCTTGCCTTCGGGAACCAATCGCTTGCGCACATAGAGCAGCAGGGCCACCAACATCCAGATGATAGCCAGAAAGATGATTATTGCCGCAAGAGTTGTCCAAAGTACCATATCCGAGTTCACTTAGATTCCTAAAAATGCCATAAATCCCATGCCCATAAGTCCCGTTATGATATAGGCGATACCGTTGCCCCGCAAGGGCTCCGGGATGTTGGAGTATTTCAGCCGCTCCCGGATGGCCGCCATGGCGGTGATAGCCAGCAGCCAGCCCAATCCGGAACCGATGGCGTATGCGAAACTGTGCGCCACAGTCGGGAAGTTCTTTTCCTGCATGAACAACGAACCTCCAAGAATGGCGCAGTTCACTGCAATTAACGGGAGAAATATGCCCAAGGCCATGTACAAGGCGGGCATGTATCTCTCAATCACCATCTCCAACAGTTGCACCATGCCGGCAATGACTGCGATGAAGATGATAAGTCCCAGAAAAGACAAGTCCACCTGAGCGAAACGATCACCCAACCACGCCAGTGCCCCAGGTTGCAATAAATATTTGTTTATCAGATAATTGACGGGAACTGTGATCGCCAACACAAAACAAACCGCCATGCCCAGTCCCGATGCGGTCTTCACATTCTTGGACACCGCCAAATAGGAGCACATGCCTAAGAAATAGGCGAAAACCATATTGTCGATGAAAACCGAACGGATGAATATGTTGAATATGTCGGACATGAAGTTGGTGATTAGTGATTGTTTGTTACTCCTTTACTCCCTTCCTCTCTCCTCTTATCCAAATCATAATGCCTACGAGAATGAGTGCCATGGGCGGAAGAATCATGAGACCATTGTTGAGATAACCGATTTGGTATAGGGCTTTAGGGATGACTTGATAATTCCAAAGGGTGCCTGAACCGAGCAGTTCGCGGAAGAAGGCCACAATGACAAGCACCAGTCCGTAGCCCAGGCCGTTCATCACGCCATCCATCAGTGAGGGCCATGGCTTGTGCGACAGGGCAAACGCCTCCAAACGGCCCATGATGATGCAGTTGGTGATGATGAGTCCGACGAAGACGGAGAGCAGTTTGCTGATATCGTAGAAATAGGCTTGCAGGAACAAGTCCACCAGAACCACCCAAAAGGAGACGATGAGCAACTGTACAATGATGCGGATTCGGGGAGGTATCGTGTTGCGTATCAGTGAGATGATGAGATTTGAGAAAGCGCAGACCACGGTTACCGAAAGCGCCATGACCACTGCCGGCTTCAGTTGGGCGGTAACGGCCAAGGCGGAGCAAACACCCAGTGTCTGCACCAGAATCGGATTATCCTTGCTTAATGGTCCCAAATATTTCTTCATCTCTCAATTTTCAATTCAATATTACTACCCCGGCCTTCTGCCACCCCTTCTACAATAGAAGGGGAATTTTTCAATTCTCAATTTTCAATTTCCCCATCATCTCATCTACCCCTTTGGATGTTATTGTCGCTCCCGAGATGGCATCCACCCGGTTCTCCTCGCGGATATCACCCTCCTGTCCTTTCTTCACCACCCGAACGGATGTGAATGCGCCATTCTGATCGTATAGTTTCTTGCCGATGAAGGCGTTGGCAAACTCGTCGTCTGTGATTTTCGCCCCCAGACCGGGGGTTTCCGACTTGTGTGCGAACGACACGCCTTTGATGGTGGAGCCGTCCTCCGACAGCACCACATAGCCCCAAATGGGTCCCCAGAGCCCCTTTCCCTGCACGCGAACCACCATTCCGGGGTTGCCGTCGGCGCAACGGATGTGATACTTCTCGCTCGTCTTGCCTCCCTTTTCGGGTTTGGCAATCTCCTGGAAAAACGAAACCGTATTCTTCTTGGGCACATCCTTATAGCCAGCCGCTTTCAAGATCTGCTGGTATTTTTCCCGGGTCACATTGGCTTCCCGTTTCGATTTCAGGCCGATGGAAACGGTTGTGAGCACCACGCTGATGAGGAGCACCAGCGCACTGACATATAGGAATATGTATCTGTTGCTGAATTTTCTCATCGGGATGTGTTTTGTTGGATTAA
>DGGS01000097.1 GCA_002392325.1 Bacteroidales bacterium UBA3868 | reverse complement strand
TTGATGGTGACCAGATGGCTGTGCATGTCCCGCTGGGCAATGCCGCTATTATGGAAGCCCAAATGCTGATGATGGCATCCCACAACATTCTCAATCCGGCCAATGGTGCGCCTGTCACCGTGCCTTCACAGGACATGGTGTTGGGTTTGTATTACATCACCAAGGAACTTCCTTCCACTCCTGACCACAAGGTTCAAGGCGAAGGCCGTATTTTCTACGGTCCGGAAGAGGTAATGATTGCCTATAACGAGAAAAAAGTGCATTTGAACGCCAAGATCAAATGTAGAGTTGATGTGGACGGAAACGGTACCATCAAGATTATTGACACTACCGTGGGTCGTGTGATGTTCAACCAAGTGGTTCCTAAAGAATACGGTTACATCAATATGCTTCTGACCAAGAAGGCGTTGCGTGACATCATCGGTGACGTGCTGAACAAGTGCGGCAACAAGGTGTGCGCCCAGTTCTTGGACGACATTATGAGTTTGGGTTACCGTATGGCTTTTGAAGGCGGTTTGTCCTTCAACTTGGGTGATGTGATTATCCCGAAGCAGAAACCTGAGTTTATCGCTGAGGCGAATGCGCAAGTGGATGAGATCACGATGAACTACAATATGGGTTTCATCACCAACACGGAGCGTTACAACCAGGTTATTGATGTTTGGTCACAGTGCAACGCCCGTCTTTCCAAGATCCTCATGAAGGAGATTGAGGAAGACCGTCAGGGATTCAATCCTGTGCACATGATGCGTGACTCTGGAGCTCGTGGTTCTGCCGAGCAGATCCGTCAGCTTTCCGGTATGCGTGGTTTGATGGCCAAGCCGAGTAAGGCCGGTTCCTCCGGTGGTGAGATTATCGAAAACCCGATTCTCTCCAACTTCAAGGAGGGTTTGTCCGTGCAAGAATACTTCATCTCCACACACGGTGCCCGTAAGGGTTTGGCCGATACCGCTTTGAAAACCGCTGACGCTGGTTACCTTACCCGTCGTTTGGTGGATGTTTCTCACGATGTTATCATTACGGAAGAGGATTGCGGTACACTCCGTGGTATGACCGTAAGTGCATTGAAGAAGAACGAGGAAGTGGTGGAAACCCTGTACGATCGTCTTTTGGGTCGTGTGACCTTGCACGATGTGTACCATCCTCAAACCGGCGAACTGATTATCAAAGCCGGTGAGGAACTGACTGAAAAATATTGCAAAATCATAGAAGAATCGCCGATTGATGAGGTGGAAATCCGTTCAGTGCCCACCTGCGAGTCCAAACACGGTATCTGCCAAAAATGTTACGGTCGTAACTTGGCAACCGGCAAGATGGTCCAAATCGGTGAGGCAGTCGGCGTTATCGCCGCCCAGTCCATCGGTGAACCTGGTACACAGTTGACACTGCGTACATTCCACGTCGGTGGTGTGGCTGGTAATGTGGCCGCCAACTCTTCTATCCAAGCCGCTTATGATGGTGTTCTGAGTATTGACGAACTCCGTGCCTTGGAGAAAACCGATGCTTTTGGCAAGACCTATTATAAGGTTATCGGCCGTACCGCTGAAATCAAGATTATTGATGTCAAGACCGGTATTGCGTTGGCTTCCGCCAATATCCCTTACGGTTCCAATCTCTACTTCAAACATGGTGACTCCATCAAGAAGGGCGATTTGATTGCCGATTGGGATCCGTTTAACGCTGTGATTCTTTCCGATGTTGCCGGTAAAGTACAGTTCAATGATATCATTGAAGGTGTTACCTACCGTGTGGAGACCGACGAGCAGACTAATATTCACGACAAGGTGATTATTGAGAGCCGTCTGAAGACCAAGAACCCGAGCATTTCCATCGTGGACAAACACGGTGATTTGATTAAGAGTTTCGACGTGCCAGTCGGTGCTCGTTTGGCAGTGGAAGAAGGACAAGAGATTGATTCAGGTGAGATTCTGGTCAAGATTCTGCGTTCCTTCGGTAAGTCAGGCGATATCACGGGCGGTCTGCCGCGTGTGACCGAACTTTTCGAGGCCCGTAACCCTTCCGATCCCGCTGTGGTTTCCGAAATCGACGGTGTGGTTTCCTTCGAGAAGAAGCTGAAACGTGGTAACCGTGTGGTGAAAATCACCCCGCGTAACGATGACGGCGAAGGTGCCAAGACTTATTTGATCCCCACCTCTAAACAGATTCTGGCTCAGGAGAACGACTTCGTGAAAGCCGGTACCCCATTGTCTGAAGGTTCTCTTACCCCTGTGGATATTTTGAATATCAAGGGTGCCCAAAAGGTTCAAGAGTACATTATCAATGAGATTCAGGAGGTTTACCGTCTGCAAGGTGTGAAGATCAATGATAAGCACTTTGAAGTGATTGTGCGTCAGATGATGCGCAAGATGGAAATTGAGGATCCGGGTGATACCAAGTTCTTGCAAGGAGAGTTGATCAACAAGATTGATTTCCAAGAAGAGAACGATATCATTTGGGATAAGAAAGTTGTGGAAGAGCCCGGCGATTCGGATGAGGTGCGCAAAGGCCAGATTATCAGTGCCAAGAAATTGCGTGATATCAACTCTATCTTGAAACGTAAAGATATGAAACTGGTTCAGGTTCGCGACGCTCGTCCCGCTACGGGTAAACCGATCCTCCAAGGTATCACGAGAGCATCTCTGCAAACGCACAGTTTCATCTCCGCCGCTTCCTTCCAGGAGACGACAAAGGTACTCACCGAAGCCGCTATCAACGCCAAATCCGACAACCTTATCGGTATGAAGGAGAATGTTATCGTCGGACAGAAGATTCCGGCTGGTACAGGTATCCGCAAATACCAAACCATTGAGGTTGGTTCCAAAGAGGAATACGAATCCCTGATGGCATCCAAGGAGGAAGAACTGGTGGAAGAAATGAGTAATGAACAGAACTAAAAAATAAAAGGAATCATGCCAGATCAGAAAATCGACATTAATTTGCCAGAAGAGATAGCACAAGGCGTATATTCCAACTTGGCTATCATCTCTCATTCCAATTCGGAATTCATAGTGGATTTCGTGGCTATGCTGCCCGGTGTTCAAAAAGGTACAGTTCGTTCCCGTATCATTATGACACCCCAGAACGCCAAACGGTTGTTGAACGCGCTTGCGGACAACATCTCCAAGTATGAGGGACAGAATGGTGTTATAGTGGACAATCCGCAAGGCGCTATTCCTCCAATGATGAATAATGGGGGCCTGGCATAAATAATCTTCCGAATACGTTCAAGTTTTTTATATTAATGATGGATAGGGTGGAACTTCGGTTTCACCCTTTTTCAATATAAAAGAATGAAATAAACAAAGTGTTATTTGTCGTTAAGCGTGTGAAAATATGCCAAAAGGGTTTCGGCTTTCTTGGGACCTAACACTTCTGCCAGTTCTGCCATAGTAGCGGTTTTGATGCGGCTCACGCTCTTGAATTTGCTCAGCAGCCGTTGTTTGAGCACGGGTCCTATGCCGGGCGCTTTGTCCAAGGCGGAAGCTATGCTGGTCTTGGAGCGGCGTTTGCGGTGATGCGTGATGCCAAAGCGGTGCACTTCGTCGCGCACATGCTGAAGCAGTTTCTGTGCTTCTGATTTTTTGTCGATATAGATGGGGTATTCATCGCCCACTTTGTAAATGTCTTCCAACCGTTTGGCAATGCCCACCATCATCAGCCGGTCTTCAATGTTCAGCGCTTGTATGGATTTCCAGGCGGCGTTCAGTTGGCCTTTCCCGCCGTCAATGACCACAAGGTCGGGCAAGGGCTTGTTCTCTTCCAGCAGGCGATGATAGCGGCGGTAAATCACCTCTTCCATGGAGGCGAAATCGTCGGCACCGACCACGGTTTTGATATTGAAGTGGCGATATTCGCTTTTGGCGGGTTTGCCGTCAATAAAGCAGCTCATGGCGGCAACAGGGTCTTCGCCTTGGGTGTTGGAGTTGTCGAAGCACTCGATACGGCGGGGTAGTGTTTTCATGCCGAGGGCTTGCTGCAGGGCCATGAGCACGCGCTGGCTCCGGCGCTCAGGATCGACCAAGTCTTGCCGTTTCTTCTTCTCCAGCATGTAGAAATGGGCGTTGCGCTCCGCCAATTCCACCAGTTTGCGCTTCTCGCCCCGCTGGGGAACCTGGAATGTCCATTTCTCCGTCTCAATGGTCGGCATGAGGGGAAGCAGAATGTTGGGGAACAACTCGCCCAACCGCATCTCCATCTCCAGCAATCCTGCCCAAAGCAGGTCCTCGCGACTGCGATCCATCTTGTTGTTGATTTCCAGCGTGTGCGCTTGCACGATGGAACCGTCCACAATGCGCAAGAAGCTGATGTAACCACAGTCGTCGTCCTCTTCCATTCCGAATACATCCAGATTGGTAAGTTGCGGACTGACCACCACCGATTTCACCACAAAATTCTCCAGAATTTCGATTTGCTGTTTGATTCTGCCCGCTTCTTCAAACTCCCAGTTCTCCGCACATTTCATCATTTCCTCTTTCAAGCGGCTGATGACTTCCTTCCGGTTGCCCTTGATGATATCCACGCTTTTTTGGATGTTGGCCTGGTATTGCTCGGCCGTGATGTATCCACAGCAGGGTGCCGAACAGTTGTGCACCTGATACTGCATGCAGGGCCGGTCGTTTTTCACCAACCGTTTGCATTTGCGCAGAGGGAACATCTCGTTGATGGTGTCCAGCAGCACATTCATCTGTTTTACAGACGAATAGGGGCCGAATAGTTGCATCTTGTCGGGTTCGGGACGCCGGGTGGGGAAAATCCGGGGAAACTCCTCTTTGGTGACGGCTATCCAAGGATACGATTTGTCGTCTTTCAGCATGATGTTGTAATGTGGTTTGAACTGCTTGATCATGCTGTTCTCCAGCAGCAACGCTTCCCATTCGGTGTCCACCACAGTGGTTTGTATGTCGCGGATTTTGGTGACGAGCATACGGACTTTGGCGGAATCATGCTCTTTGTTGAAATAGGAGGATACGCGCCGTTTCAAACGCTTGGCCTTGCCAACATATATGATGGTGCCTTTGTCGTCCAAAAAGCGATATACGCCCGGCTTTTCAGGCAGGGTTTTGAGTATGAGTTTCAGATTTTCGCGTACCTCTTTCATGTGGGCGGATGAGATGATGAGAAATTGTGGGCAAAGATAGTGATTTTAGTTGAAGGCAACATTTCTTTTGATTATTCCGAATACACACATTGAAAATTAACAATTTGTATAATTAATTGTAAATTTTTATTATATATTTATTTGAAAACCACTCTGATATGAAATTTTGCAAAATACTTGATAATGAGTTTTTTGTGTTGTAATATTGCAAAGTAGAAACAGACCATGACAAAAAGAGAGCGAAGTGCGTGCTGAAAGCGCACCATTTCATTAACCCCGAGCAGATTGTCTGTGTGAGAGGTTAGTGAGGCATGTCTGCGCAGATAAGAAAAAAATAAACAAACTTGACATATATATCAATTATTTTAATATTTTTGCAGCGTATGAAGAAGATGACATTGGACAAAATTTCTGAATCACAAAGAACTTCGAGCAAATCGTTATTCTAGGGAATGGAGGAGTAAAAAGCACTAAGAGTTATCAGGAAGATCCGAAACTGTATGGTTATGTGTTAGATTTGCAAAGGTTTGAGAGAATTTTGAAGGAAAACATTGAAAAGGGCTATATCAGCGTTAACGAAAAAGAACTTGTTGGTACAGACAACATTATTTTTGAAATATGAACGACAAGCAAGAATGGTTCAAATCCAGAGTAGAGCAAGTTTCGCCGGAAATCATGTCGGAGGTGCAGATGTCTGCAGGTATCATTGCACGCATTGACAAGATTCTTAATGAAAAGAACATGACGCAGCGTGACTTGGCGAAAAAGTTGGGAAAAAACGAAGCGGTGGTCTCTCGTTGGATCACAGGCCTTCCTAACTTCACATTTAGAACATTATCCGAGATTTCCACTGCTTTGGGCGAACCGCTTATTAAATTGGCAGAGTAGCTTCAGCTCGGAGACTAAATCGGGCAAGTGTTTACAGATCGTTCCTGCCGGCGGACGAACCTTTGGTTAACCGTGTTTTTGTGTCAGCATGGATTTTAGGGTTTCATAGTCGTTATGTATTCTCTCAAATACTTAAACGGAAATGGTACAACCGTCAACTGTCCGTTGCGGACAAATGTCACTCCCATAAGTGGTAAAAGTTTGTCGAAGAATAAAGAAGAATCCTCAAATTTTTCTATTCTACGGATAGGTACACCTGATAATGTGCTATTTATGCCGACTCCCATTTCTCCCACATAATAATACAACTCCTTATCCTTTTCAAATGTTTTCACATCAAGTAATGCAGACAAATAATTATCTCGAGCTTCTTTATTTTTGAGTTTGTTATTACCCTTTGCCAACTCATCTTTCAATCCAAAAATATTTGGAACCGTATGTAATCCTGTCTCATGGATAACATTAATGTTCTCGCCACATTTAACGATGCCTTTTACTGTCTCTTCCTCGCAAGAAGTAAAGATTTTTAAATATTTATGGTATTCATCAGAGGAGAACAAATCGTTCTCCAGTTGTCGTATCTCAAACCGTCCATCAGGTTTTATGGCCATAAAAAAGAATTGACTGATTGTTCCACCGGTTTTAGATGGAATATCGTGTTCAAGGCCAAAAATCAAATTGTCTTTGAATTTGTATTCAGACCAATTAACAATTGAGATAGCTCCATTCCTTAAATCATCTTTAATGATTAATTCTTCTACGACATTGAATGCGATAGCCCGAAGATAAACATCTGATCCTTTATCATTGAAATTCTCTGTTGTTATGTGTTGAACAGTATATTTCGATAGGTTAGTTTCGTCATGTGGATCTGCAAAATTATCACCATAATATGAGTCCTTGTGTATCAATCTTAAATTATATGCATCTTTCGACAGTCTTTTGGCTTGTTTTACCGATATTCCAAAGTATGATTTGAAAACAGAAACTATTTTTTCGCATTGGATTGCCGATTTCTCATCTCCTATTAGATCGACTAGAATGACCTTTTGTTTTGATAGCATCCTTGTAAGTCGTTCGTTCAATAGTCTTTTTTCCCGGTTGCTTGAATACTCAATAGTTGACGCCGATTCCTGTTGCTCAAAATTCAAATTTGCCAGCCCTTTGTATTTCTCGTTGAACTGTGAAACCACTTTTGTAATGATTCCCATCTTGCTTTCATCAAATGCTTTCTCATCAGAAATATCGAGAAATGTTTTGCTTGTTTTCTCGTCGAAAATCCTTCGTTGAATATAGGCATCCGTTTTACCATCATCTTTTAATTTTCGGCGCAATGTATAATTGGCAGAGATTGTGTATTGCGGAAACTCCGAAATGTTCCGTTTCCCAAAATCCATCACATTCTTGTATTTCAGCGAGTTGAATGTGCAGATATTCCAAGTCAAAATGCCCGATGTCAAACGGATGTCCATAGTGGGAATACTGATGATTTCAGAATGAAACCTTTTTATCCAATTGGGACTGAAGCAATACAAATGCCCAGTAACATTATTGTACGATTCAAACTTTGTTTGGCGCGTACCGAGGGCATTCAAAAGAAGTTGAAGCAAGTAATAATCATTGGTTTTTCCAGACAAATAATCAGTTAATGTAATCTTGTCGCCGTCTTTCTGTTTGCGAATGTTATCAAGCAAATCAAACCTGCTTTCTATGCCTTTCTTCAGCATTATCAAATATTCTTTTCTTGAAACAAACACCACTGATATAATGCGTTTATTATCAGATAATTCGTCAATCAACTTCGCTCCTGAATGGAATCGATCATTTGTCGTTTTCAACGAATAAACATCATATAACGATGCCATTTGTATGGCATCCAATTCATAAACAATTCGATTGGTATTTATTTTCATAAGTGTTTGGATATTGTTTCTATTGAACTAATAGAGAGTTTAACTTGGTCTCCATTCTCATAGTATAATTGTGGTATTTCGAATAAAGTGCAGCCTTCTTCTTCAATTGGTGGTTTACATGAGCGTTCGGTTGTTGAGCAAATATTGACAATGAAAACTTTTTTGGCTTTACATTTTTTCGCTTTAGCGAAAATCTCCGAACGTTGTTTATCAGATTTATCCTTACCCAAATCAAATTCTTTCCACAACTTGAAATCCACATATATAGGTTTACCCGGCACCTTGTAATCTAAGAATTCATAAACAGAACTATCTTCTATGTCTTCCAGCTCAACATCTATTGTGTCTTTAAATATTTGTTTCCCAACAACCTCGCCCAATGCGCCCTTATATATTCGACTATACAAAGAAGGTGACATCATATATTTGGTAGGGGTCCAGAATGTATTATAGCCTTTCCTTTCAAATAATTCTTTTATGCCTGGAATTTTCATCAATGTTTTCAACTGGCAATCTTCTTCGGATACTTCCTGAGATAATTTCTTCGTAAAACTGATTGCGTCAAATTTCCCATAATCTTCCGATTGGTCATACCAATATGCCGACTGTTTTTCCGGCAATTCAACATACATATCACAAAGTGGAAAAGTTTTGAACTCTTGTTCGTTGGGAGTAGGGAATAATAATGCGTACGACCGCATTTGCTTCCACTCATCTATTTTGTTAGCTGTCCACCTATCTTCCCAGGATAAATAACTGCCAATAGTTCGGGATGTATCTGTTGCAATTTTTTTAGCCTTTTCCTCATATAATGTTGGTGCAGATTCTTGAATACCAATCTTTTCTAACTCGTCGAGCAATTTTTCAAATTCAGGGCTCAATGGGATTGCCGTTCTTGCCGAAGGGTCAATTACACTTGAAATATCTCTATCTGCAAAAATGTATATGTTCTTGTTCTTCTTGTTAGTACGACAAATACGCCCGCAACCTTGATTTATCACCTGTGTCGCTAAGCCTTTGTATGGCTGCATACGTTCAACGTCTATATCTCTTTTTCTTTTGCAAGGTATACCACACAACTTTCTAGAACCAGCATTTATCAGTTCTCTTTTTTGTGACACGCTTATATCTCCGTTTTGACACAAATACTCCATCTCAAAAACAAACTTTAAGAAATCATTCTCATCCCATTTTAGTTGTGAAGTATCATATAAATTGCTGATTATATGAGTAGGTTTGTCCAAATAGATTGCGTCAAAATCCTTTTCGTCTTTATCATATTTGTCGTTGATTTTTACTACTTCGATGCCATTTGGAATTTTGTATTGTGGGTTTTGGCCAGTACCAAGAGTTTTGTAAACAGATATTACAAACAATCTATCTCCTTTGCTTAAACGATCTCTTACTCGATTCAAATTACTATCATAACCTTCTCCTTCGTTGTTTAAATATTCTATCAAATTTTTTGCTCCACCATTTTCCCCTGTTATTTTATCAAAAATAAAAGACAACATCTCACAACCCAAATCATTCCCTTTTTTTGGGTGCAAATTCATAAAGCACAAGAATGATTTAATATCATCGTGCGAATAGAATTGTTTGAATGCCCACGATATTTTATAAAATCTGAATTTTATATAATTGTTAGTGCCATAACTATTATTTAATGCTTCTGTTATTTCTTGTGCATCTGTTTCCGAAACAATGTTCAACCATACTTCATCGGTATATTCTTTTTCTGAAATATCAGTAAATTCAACATTGATATTAGTTTTGTGATAATTCTTCTTTGATTCATTGAGGAAATTTTTCAAGTGTTTTTGTTCATCTTCTCTCAAGACATAGTATTTGTCAAGCAACTTACGTCGCAAATAATCAATATCGTAGTTCCCTAATACGGTTTTAAGTGTAGCCGTCGCCGAAATTCCCACAATCTTTGCGACTTTAGCCATTTTCTCCATTACAGATTCAGGCGTATCATTATAGGAGTATAAAGTCACCTCTGATTGTTCCGCATTACTAAAGTCATCATTCTCCAATCTGGTATAGCGAAACCCTTTTTTATAGAATGATGTATCAAATTTGTCCATTATAGATATATCGCTTTTCTTATCATTCTCTGCCCGTAAAATCGACATCACCTGTGCGGAAATGTAATCGCTAAAAGGATTATCAAGAAATAAGTTTAAAAAAGAATCAACCGCAGTTTTAAGATTTACATCTTTTTTGTTGGTGTAGTCTTTGGCGATATATGAAACGCCATTCTGAAAATACGTTAGTTTGCTCTGTATTTTAGACAAAAGCTCATATAGCGTATATGTTTTATTGTCGTTATCTCCAGATTTATAATTAATAATGTTCTGTTTTCGCTGGGTGTCGGTTCTCACTATTAAGCTCTTCTCTGTGGTTTGTCCCCAATATCCGTTATCGTGAAACAAAAAACTATCTGTTGATTTAATCTCATCTGATGTTTTGAATGCGTATTTAAAACAATAATCCTTGCTTAATTGATTGAAATTAGTTAAGTTATTTTTAATTATTTTCTCGGTATCTGTATAAATAGCTGGGAAATCGGTATAGTTTAAACCTTGTGTGATTTTTTTTGCCAATGCTATTAGATTGATTTTATTGTATTTGTCATCAATAATTCTATTGAGAACGGTTCCTTTTGTTGCATCAAATTCATCAATAAAGACATACGCGCCATGGAACCACTTACTATCAACAAGTTTCTCTATCGGATCAACAAGAGTGTTATACGGGAGCATAAATTTGTCCATACTCATAAAATAAACTTGTCGTTCCGCTGTGTAAACCATTGGATATAATTTACCGACCCATCGCCATGACATGTCTGTTTTTATTTTATTTAGAAGATCTTCTTTTTTACAGTCCTTTTTTAGAAAACTTAACAGCTCATCACGAAAATCACGTTCTGCCACCCGTCCCGTTTCTATGTTTTCATCGCCAATACGAAGTATTTCTCTGCGAACAGCAACTAACATTCTGAATTTCGGGGAACTTGCAAGAATTGGGTGTTTGTCTTTAATTTCTTTAACCAATTCATCAGTCAAGTTTTCTTTTACACAATCCATTACTGACTGGATTCGCAAAACCCTTTCATCAAAATCACTACCCTTGTATAAGCTGCGTAGTTTTTCGACAGGGAGATTCTTCTTTTGCGTTGTTATAAAGAACACCTTTTGTTCTCTGTTTCGCGTAAGTAAATCAGCAATATATTCAAGAACATGATGAGTTTTCCCTGACCCAGTTGTTAACGGTAACAACATTAAACCAGAATCTTGTTTGTTTTTCTCAAGAAAATTACGCAAAATATCTTTCATAAAATATTAGAACAACCTCCTTTTTGTCATATGGCGATAATTCATTATAAAAATAGCAGAACCACAATTATTTTTTGTGGTTCTGCAAAAATAGCAAAAAACCGCCTGAAAATGGCATTTGGCGGCGCGAAATTGACACTATATGTAAACAAAAACAGAGAAGATATTTTATGGCTTGCGCTAGAGCTCGCTCATGGCAGGTTTACGGTGGTGTTCAACACTCCGTATAACCAGAACGAGATTGATGATGTTCTCGCTGTTTGTCGATACATCCTATTGCTTAAACACAATGGCACTCGGGTTCAATCCCGCAGAGAAAGAGAATTTCTTTTTGCCGTTTTTGTCGAAACAGAATACATCTCCCGTGACTGTAAAATTGTGAGCATCCGTAATATAGACATCCCCATTCAATGGGTTTACGGTGATGCCGTAGGGCATTTGCAAATTGGTGCCATCGGTAATGAAAAGGGTTGGCTCCATATCCGGATTGGTAAGGTCGAGCACTTTGACAGGGTTGGAAGCGGCATTGTAGTCCACCTCATACACATATGCTTTGTTCCCGTCTAAACAGAAGTTTTGGATGTTTTGCCATGTCTGGCTAACTTGGTCGGTATGGGCATCAATGCGGGAGAGCGTGCCGCACTGGTCAATGTAATCGCCGCGCGTGCACACATACACATATTGTCCGTTGTCGCTGGCGGCCACCATGTACGGGTTGATCCCGACCTCGATGGTCTTCAGCAGAGTCAAAGTGTTGACATCAAATACGGACACGGTCTTGTCATAATCCGGATTGTTCAGTCCGCCGGAATTGGCCACATAGAGTTTGCCGTTGCATACGCAGAGACCTTCGGGGTTGTTGCCTGAGTGTACGGATTGCTCCACTTCCAAGGTGGCTGTGTCAATACGCACCACATCGCCGTCAAAGCAGGAGACATACGCTTTGTTTTGGTGGAAGGTGATATGACGAGGGCTTTTCCCGGGAAGACTGATGGCTTTGATGGATTTTGCTGTGGCGAAATCCATTACTTCCACCCGATGGGAGTTGTTGACCACACAGTAGAGTTTGTTGCCATATCGTTTAAGGTCATTTCCTGTGTCGCCAAGGCCACGCTGGTTTATCTCAAGAAACAAGTCTGCGCGAAAATCGCCCGTGTCGAAGTTGTAAAATGATATGGTGCTGTTGTTGTGTTGGAAAAGACCTTCGTTGAGAATGTAGATGCCGCTTGCTTGAGTGTCAACGGGAGGGGTTGGGGGTGGAGTGGGGGGCTGGCAGCTGGCACCGCAAAATACGGCGAACATAAACAAAATGATTCCGTGGAAAAAGGGTTGTTTGAAATGCATTACCTCGGCATTTAATGGGTTAATAATGGTGCTCGGGCAGCATGTCGCTTATCTCCCGAAGCGGTTAACAACATGTTTTAGGCCGGTATTCTGACTTGTTTCTCCCGACACGCCTTCCCACCTTGCGGCAGTGACTTTTTTGTGCCGGAAACGGATGAAACTTACAGCAGCGGGTACTGTACAGGATTCGCACCTGTTTCCCTGAAACGGCAAAAAAATGACCGCTTCGCCAAAAACGGGGCAAAGATACTAAAAAAAGAAAGGTGAGGAACTAAAACTCCACGGCAAACTTCACATTGATCATCCTTCCGGTCAGGAAGTTCGGAACGGCGTATGAGTTGTTGTAAATATCGGATATCCAAGAGTATGATGCCACATTTTTGGTGCCAAGCAAATTGAACACCTCAATATAGATACCCGCGTTTTTGATGCTGCGGATGAATTTGGACTTGTTGCGCATGCGGTCGCGGCTTTGCTCAAGGAACATGAACGAGAATCCCAAGTCCACGCGGCGATACCATTTGGGGTCACGAACCCGTTGATATGCGGGGGCGTTTACGGGACCTACCGGAAGTCCGCTGGCAAAGACAAAGTTGAGATGCACCCGGAATTGCGGGAATCCGGGAATATGGTCTTGGAAGAATAGGTTGAATGCCATGCGTTGGTCGGTGGGGCGGGGAAGATATCCGGGTTCTATCCGGTTACCGTCCTTGTCATAGTAGTAATCATCCAAGATATCCTCTTTGGTATCCATGATGGATACGGCGAACCAGGACTCCAGACCGCGGATGAACTCGCCACTCAATTTCAAGTCAAGTCCGGTGGCGTAACCCACGGCATCGTTGTAACCACTGTAGGTAATTCGCACATTGTCAATGGAATATGAGATGAGATGGTCCAGATATTTATAATACGCTTCTGCGGTAAATTTAAACGGCCGTCGCCACATTTTGAAATTGTATTCGGCGCCGGCTACGATTTGAAAGGATCGTTGTGACCGGATGTCTGGATTCAAAGTGCCATCCACATACCGCATTTCCCGATAAAAGGCCGGCTGATAGTAAAGACCGGTGCGGATGGAAAAGATCCAGTCATGTTTCCAGTGAGGGTTGTAAACAAAAGAAACCCTCGGGGATACGGTGAATTCCCGTTTGTTGTAGGTCCAGTAGTGGAAACGCAATCCGGCGTTCAGAATGTAATGGGAGGAACTGTCGCCATCAATCTTCCATTGGTCCTGTATGAACCCCGTTAAGCGCATGGTATTCAAGTTGTTGACGGAAACTAAGTACGCGTTTTCGCCAAAGGTGAGGATTCGGGAAGGATCGTCTAGCGGTACGGGCTCGCCGGGAGTGTTGAAGATGAAGGGCAGTGTGAGTCCGGAGGAGTCGTTCATGGTCCATTCCTTGATTTGGTCATGGATGATCTCGTTTTGGGCTTTAAAACCCCAAGACAGCAGGTTGTATGCGGGCAGTTTGTGCTCGCCTCTCAGGTCGGCGGCGGATACAATGGAGGTGATATGGTTGCGCGCATGCTCCAAATTGGTGCCGTAACCCAGCGTTGACAAAATATGTACAGTACTGGACTCTAAATCCGGTTCAACCTCATGCAACCAGTATTGTCCCTGAATATCATAGGTTTCACTCTCTTTGGCGTAGTATGAGGAGAGAATGAGTTTTAAGATGTTGTTCTCATTAAGGCGGTAATGAAAAGTAAGCCCTCCGAGGTAATTCTGGTAACGGTCCACCTCCTGTCCGTCGAAATAGATTTTGAATTGTCGGGTCATATCCGTGGGACCGAAGTTGGTTTCCCTGTTGGTGGGCTGGTAAATGAAGCTGTTGAGGGATATGTTGCCTAAGAAACTGATGCTGAATTTCTTGGAGATATCCCACTTGAGTAGCATTTGGGTGTCAAAATAGCGTGGTTTGTAATCGGAGGTGTCGCCTGCCATGCGCATGGAGCGGAGCAGGTAGGAGTTGGACTTGAAGCGGGAGCCGATCAGGAACGAAAAGCAGCTGTCCACACGCCCTTCCGCATGTACGGAGGCGCCCAGCATACTCACCGACAGTGAGCCGCCATATTGGGTGGGTTCCTTGTACTGGACATCCAGCACGGAAGACATCTTGTCGCCGTATTTGGCTTCAAAACCGCCGGCGGAGAAAATGACATTGCCTGCCAAATCGGTGTTTACAAAACTCAGACCTTCCTGTTGGGCGTTGCGGATAAGAAACGGACGATAGATTTGTATGTCGTTTACAAAAACCAGGTTTTCATCGTAGTTGCCGCCTCGCACATTGTATTGGGAACTGAGTTCGTTGACGGATGAGGTGCCGGGCATCATCTTGATGATGGACTCCATGCCGCCGCCCGGGGATGGCATCTGGAAGGAAAGTTTCGGGTTTACACGGATATAGCCGTTGTCGCTATTGCTCTGAATGTTCACCTGCTCCAGCCGGTTGCCGATAGTGGGCAGGATCACGGTGATGTTTTTGGATTCTCTTGGCTTTAGTTTGAAGCGCAATACCGTGTCGCGGTGGCTGATTTGCTGGAAGTACAGGCGGAATTCCACATTTTCGGGAACATTGATGGCAAATTGCCCGAAATCACTGGTGATGGTTTGTGTGTTATAATCCAGCACCTGAATGACCACATTCTCGATAGGCTGGTTCTCCTCGTCCAGCACAACGCCTTTCACGACGGCCTTCTGACCATAGGCGAAGGTCGTCATCAGCAAGGTGAGGATCAGGAAAAACAGTTTTTTATTTTTCAATGATGATCAATCTGGTTTTGGGGGCACAAGGAATATATACGAAGAAATGTGGAAAATATTGTGTGAATCCGTAATAAAAAAAGCTGTTGCGATGGAACATCACAACAGCTTGTAGGTCGTGTAATCAAAACACTATAAGTTACCTTTTTGGGCAGCTTCGACGAGAGTGGCGTAAACGCCTTTCTTGTTGATGATGCGCATACCGTGAGCGGAAACTTTAAGATATACCCATTCGTCCAATTCCGGCACATAGAATTTCTTGGTGTGCAGGTTCGGTTTGAAGGTTCTTTTGGTTTTGATATTAGAGTGGGAAACATTGTTACCAACCACTGCTCTCTTTCCTGTAATCTGGCAAACTCTTGACATCTTCTCTATCGTTTTTAATGATTAATATTCTCTTTTGATTTTGGGCGGCAAAAGTACAAAAAAAATTGAAACAAAGCATCTTTCGTAATTTATTTTTTTCAAGAATGTTTATTCGGCCAAAATACAGCGTACAGAATAGGCGTCAAGGTCGTTGCTTTCCACGGGTTTCAGGACGGGGCAGAAAAAGGTCAGCGTACTGGCGGTCCGATTTTCGGAGAAATCGTCGGGATTAATCGACCAGAAGCGTGTTTCACCATACAAGTTCTCAAACCTGTTGCGAAGACCGTTGTAAAAGCCGGCGGGGAGAGCCGAGAATCCGGTTTCGTTGTGGCCACCGGCGCCGTTAATCCAGTAGTCGGGCGCGCGCAGGGCATCCGCACCCCATGTCGCCAACCATTCGTATTGGCTGCGGGTGGGCAGGTACCATCCCGACGGACAAATGCCCTGCACATGGTGGGCGGCGTCAGCATAGTGGATGTTTCCGGAATCCGCGGCCGTTGCCCATCGGTACAGCATCCCGAAAGTCTCGATCATTTGCTCTTGCGTGAAGTCCGAGTGTTCATACACATAGGCAGAGTCCACCGTCCGCCCGTCACTGTAGTGTGTGCTTCGCAGGTTGGTTTGAGTCCAACAAAACCCATCGATCCGGACAGCATTGTAGTGATTGCCGTCGTAGTCCACCGCTTGCGGACAGGGACGTTCCAACACCCTCAACCGCACACTGTCGCGCAGAATGCCACACCCCCCGCCTTCAATGGCAATGCAATAGGTTCCCGCAACCTCAGGGCCAGTGACAAAAACATGAATGTTTGTTTCGTCACTTTGGAAACCGTTTGGCCCCGACCACAAGTAGTTGCATCCACCCAACGACAAGCCAAACATGTGGCAAGTGTCCCCTTCATCGAAAACCATACTGCTCCCTCCGTTTTCCAACCAGCACTTTCTGATTTTATCCATGTCGCTGATGGTAAGGTTGGTGATGAAATGCGCATTGCAGGCATCGGTGAGCTCCACGGACACGGTTTGCCCGAACCGCACGGGCACCTGGTCGAAAACCCCGTCGTTGTTGGTGGCAATAAGTGTGCCGCCACCATTAGGAGCGCTGAAGAGTTTGTAAGTGTAGGGCTTTAGTCCTTTTTGTCCTTTCACGCGCACAAACCCTTCTGTGTCGTGCTCATTGCATACATGTCCGTAAATGTATTCCAATTCAATGGTTTCGTTTCGCCATTCGATCACAGTGTCTGCAACGAAGCAAGGGTTGAGCGCGAGCAGTCTTCCGTTGTTTTGCGGCAAGGTGTACATGCCAATACGGTAGGTTCCCGGAAGTCCGACGGACAGTGTTCCGTTTTTGTGGACGGCGGAGGCAGTGTGCGTGAGCGTGTCCGTCGCATAAACTTGAAAGAAAGTCTCCAACGCCACACCATCCCGGCTGTATTGGCCGCTCACGGGGATGATGTTCAGCGCGGTGCAGGTGGTGTCCAAACGGTAATGCGGCTGCTCTGTGATTTCAGGGAGGTTATAATCGATATATTGTATGATGGTGTCGTTGGTTTCACAGGGCTTGTAAACAATCCAAACATAGCGTCCGGGAGCCAAGTTTGTGTCAGTGAACAGAACGCCGGGATAACCCGTGTTGGTTTCCTTGTCTCTGAAAAGATACCTCTCTAAAGTGGCATGATTGTCAGGCCGTAGCCTGTTCACCACCCATTCGCCACCCGGCCCCGCCGTGGCTGTGAGATTGTATTTGTTGCCCTCCGGACTCTCTACCAAACAAATAGTATCCCTGTCATATAAATAGTGCCGTTCCCCATCGATGATGGTGGAATAATATAGCCCGTATTTTTGATAGATTCCCAGGTGATGGGGTTGGTCAGGACAAAAATAATCCCCATCCAAATCCTGATCCCAAGAAGTCCAATTATGATAATGAATATTTCCCCCATACCTATAATGCGCATCGAATTTCCTGTATTGCATCACCCTGCTAATCAATGGGTTGTCGTATGCGTCGGTGATGATAAGGAGCACTGAATCGTTGTGAAAATCTTCGTTTTCCAAAAACCGATGACTCCAAAAGTAGTCGGTGCCGGGAACCTCGCCAGAAAAGACCAAGGTGTCGTGCGTCATATTGATGATAGTTGCTTTTAATGGGAAAGTAATATAGCTGTGGAATGTTATGCCCACATAGTAAGGCATGTCCAAATCAGCCACGGTATAGCCATAATAATTTTGACAGTTGATGGTGTCCGGCATGTAACATGGGTTGCGAACATGCTCGCTGGCAATCGCTTCGTTGATGGCATCATACTCGCTAGACATGTCCCGATGCCAACAGAATGTGTACACAGAAGGCACTTCCACATAGTTTTCGATGGCTTGCCCCATATAAATTTGATTGTTTCCGTGGCTATATATGTTGAATGTGTATGAGAAAAGCGTGTCCCCGCAGTAGGGCTGGATTTGAAGAATGATGCTTCGTCCCCAAACTTGGCCATAATCCTGTAATCGGCTTAGGGTGTCATAAAGAAACACACTCTGGTCGAATAAGGGCATGGGAAGCCACGCCGTAGTGTCGTTTTCTATGCTTAGCGAAGGGTTGATGAAACGGTAATATAAGATGTTGTGCCCGTTTTCATAATTCCGGTAATAATCATCATTTGAACCCGCAAAACTTTGTTTTTCAGACAGTTCCTTAAAAGTGATGATGTTGTGGCTTTCAGGAAATCCGGAACTGTTCCTCAACAGGTGCAAATCCGCGGAGTTAAAGTGGCGCACTTTGGGAATAGTGACATAAAGATATGGTGTGTAGTAGCCGCATCCGTCATAACATAGGATCTTGTATCGGCCTGTGTCCAAACTGTCGATCGTGTAGTAATGCTTGTAGTCGTGGCGCAATGAGTCCGTTCCGCTATACTGGTTGGTGTCAAATGTGATTTCTTTGTAAAAAACGGTGTCGGTAGGTGTAATGCGCATAATCACAAAGTGATACGGGAATGTTCCGTCGTGCATTTTCACTTGTAGTTTGCCAGTGGGCTCGCACGGCAGCGAAGGCACTATTCCGTATGGCGCGGCAAAAGAATAAA